>CALKCV010000348.1 GCA_938083405.1 uncultured Microcoleaceae cyanobacterium
GGTCCTTCTGGAGACATTTCTATAATTTCTCCTGCTAACAATTCCACCGGGCGATCGCTTAAGATTCCCGCTTCTATCAAACGATGATAATCTTCAACCTTCCACTTAAGCAGAGTTTTCATCTTTTCCTTAAAATTATAGCTTCAGTTATCCGTCGCCTGGTAGGTTAGGCAAAATTAGCTACTTCGACGCTACGCTTGAGAGCTAATTTATGGCGATCGCTCTTAATTTCATCTATTTGATGGAGAGTTTCTGCGGTTAAATAACTCGCGCCGCAATGAGGGCAGCTTACCGCTGGGATATTTTCTCTGACTAACAAATCTCGACCTTTGCCGTAAGTTCTAGTAACGCGGCGAACTCGGGTTCCTTCAGTTCCACAAACATCGCATCTAGTTGGGAAACCTGCTTTCATAAATCCTATTTCTCAACTACAAAAAGAAGCAAGACAGACTTTAGCCCACCTTGCCCCTTCCTTTTCTCTTAAATTTCTCCTGGCGAGAGCATCAAAGGACGGAAACCGTGCTTGACCGAAATCTTGCCTATTTCCTCCATTTTTTCCACAGTAATCTGATTGCGGCCCCAGGAGAAATTGGTATATATTTTCTCAAACTCCAACAGCATCGACTCGGCGAAACAAGCGAATAACTGACGGCCTGGTACGTCCATATTGACTATTTTCATAATCTTCCAGTCAATATCTAAAGAATGTTCCACTATGCCGCCCTTGAGAACGTGTATTTCTGGGTGGCGAACTTTGGTTTCCATATTTTTCGGATAACCGCCGTCGATTAACAAGCAAGGTTTTTTCAAAACTTCCCCATTAATTTCCACCCCCTTCGGCATACTCGCCACCCAAACCACGATATCTGCCTGGGGCAAAGCGGCTTCTAAATCCAAGATTTGACCGCGCCCCAATTCGCTTTGTAAAGCATTAAGCCTCTCGCGATCGCGAGCTATCAGCAATAGCTCTTTTACGCTTGTTTTCGCGCTCAACCAGCGACAAATTGCGCTGCCAATATCCCCCGTGGCGCCGCAAACTGCAACCGTTGCTTTTGATAGTTCTATTCCTAACTTTTCTGCAGCTTGTTCTACCTGACGGCAAATCACATAAGCAGTGTGGGTATTGCCTGTAGTAAAGCGTTTAAACTCCAGAGTTACATTGCGGATTTGTTTCAACTTTTCCAAGTTGAAATTTTCAAAAATAATCGAAGAAAAACCACCCAAAGCTGTAATATCAATCCCGTTCTTTTGGGCGTGGGCCATTGCATTTATTACCTTTCTCGTAGCAGCTTTTATGCGGCGATTAGCTAACATTTCTGGTAAGAAGCAAGACTCTACATACTTGCCCTGTATTTTTTGACCCGTGATGCTAGTTACTTCAATTGTATCGACAATTTGCGGAGGAGCGCTGCACCAAAAATCCAGCCCGCGATCCGCGTATTCTGGATAACCGAGCTCCTTTGCCACTGATTGGGCGTGTTCCAAGCTTGTAAGATGACCGATTAGACCAAACATTAATTGTCAGTTATTTGTATGAATTGGGAATTGAGAATTGGGTTCGGGGGTAACGGGTAATGGGTAATGGGTAATGGCATTCCCAATTATATTATTACCTATTACCTATTACCTATTAGACAATTAATTATGCAGCAGCCAAACCCTGGGCAGACATCCGCATAATTTCCATATTTTTAAAGCCGATATTGCCTAAAGCTTCGCCGTAGGCAATCATAAAATCTTCTACCAAAGCTTCTTTTTCCATGCCTAAGATATCAGCATCCTTTTCTACTTGGTTGAGCATTTTCCAAACCAAGGGGAGATTTTTGCGGTTGGCTTCCTGGAGTTCTTTTTTGGAGTCTTCAAAGTTTTCTCCCAGCCACTTTTCGCCAAAGTTGAGATGCATATATTCATCTTTGACTACCCCTTCAGTGATTTTGCGGGCAAAGGGATCTGCCACTGGGATATAAATGTTGTAAGCGGCGATCGCAAAGCACTCAATAATCAAAGACTGGATCAGCAAACAGGTAACAACATTACCAGTAGCAGCCGCATCCTGGAAATTCTCGTGGAGTTTGGCAAAAAAGTCTTTAGCAAATTCCATATCTGGCGTTACTGCCAGATTACGGCCACAGGCTTGAAATCCCTTTTTGTGGCGGTTCTCCATTTTGGACAAACGAATTAACTCGTCCTTGCTGTCTGGCAACATTTCGGCCAGTTGAATGTAATTACCATTGGCCTCTTCTTCGCCTTCAATGACGATGGCGTTAATCCGGCTGTAGGCATCTTTGTAGGTTTCGCTATGAAAATCAATAGCTGAATCAATAGTTGTAACGGCTTCCACCTGTGGCATAAGTCTGTTATCTCCTCATCCTAAATGAGCTTATAGTAGTTGGTCTTGGAGCTTTCTGGCCCAAGCAAAACTTAGTTAAATTTAACTTAGCTTATAGTTTACTTTACCTACTTTACTGGATAATTTACTAGCTTGGCCGTAATTTCTCTGCTTATTTGGCTTTTTCTCCCCACGGCCTTCTTTATGATAAGCGGCAATTAGAGAGCGAACCACAATATAACAGAATAATTTCTGCTCGAACCAGTTGTCGATCCCTCTAAACTATTAGAGAAAATCGGCCTTGCCTTACTCCAGAATTGCGGCATTTATTCTCTTGCTGCTGTTGGCGATCGCTTTTTTTAACTTCCCCGACACCCCCAGGAGGCGATCTGCCACAGGGGCGTGTGGCCTGTTCGGAAGGGCAAAGCCTACCTACTCAACTTCCCCGACACCCCCAGGAGGCGATCTGCCACATAAGTAGGTAGGCAAAAATATTTACATAAAATTATTTCTTATTCCCCCGTAGAACAGGCGTCTCGCCTGTTCCAGATGTCCAATTAATTTTGCACAGGTACTTAATTTTAATAGCAATATAGGATTTATCGAATCGGTGAAGTACATCTGGAATCCC
>CALKCV010000349.1 GCA_938083405.1 uncultured Microcoleaceae cyanobacterium
TAACATTTTTTTTTGCTAACTAGACTCAATCGGTAATAGTAATTCTGAAAAAATTAGCGATCGCGAAGCGTCTCCAACGGAGAATCGCCCCAAATAATTACCGTTCGCCATACCAAAGCTCGTACTAAAATTTATTCTCAAAGCCTAAAACTAGGGCCCGAACGCCCCACTAGACCTTCTTTTGTTCGACGCCAAAACCAACCAACAACAAATTTGTTAGGGGCTGGCCTTCTGGGACGCGCTCGTAATTAAGAATTTTGCGGACCCGCAGAGTTGGATTAATCAAAGTAATAGAATCAACAGAGATGGCCCTGGTGTAACGAGTAGTCATCAACAATTCTCTAGTAGCAGTGTCATAACGAAAATGGGCCACCATAGGTTTTGCTTCTTCATAGGCCTTGTCTCGTAAATAATCCCCTTCCAAAATGGGCGAGTCTAGCTGGTGGGGGACGAAGAGCATATTTAACTGCTGGGACACTTTTTCCCCTTTCTCGGAAACTGTATTAAAAGCTAACTCGTACCCCGGCAGTATTTCTATTTGGGGATGGGGCGGGCGTTGGTTGTCTAATAAAACTTTGAGCTTGGCACCGGAATTTAGAGTTTTGATAACAAATTCAGTGCGCGATCGCTCCACTTCTTGATGAGTTAAATAATGATAAGTACGTTCCGTCGTCCAACTGCCGACGCAACAATCAAAAAACTCTTGAAACTTAGAAATAGACATAGTTTGTATTTTCTAGCGGTTAATAATTATTAGCTGGGAAAGTCCCGGGACAATTAAGCATAAATACTACCAAACTCGACCGCAAGTCAGTAATGGTTTTCGATCCTGATGCCATTGGCAAATAAATCGATCCCAAACTTGATAGCATCAAATCAGAACAGGAGACAGGAGACTGGGAGGAGGCTACCCGAATGATGGAGCTAGAATGTTTGGCCTACAGCGTCGGCCACGCAGACGATGGTATTTGTCTGGTTGCCCGCATGGGCCCGCATAGAATTTTACTAGACTGCGGCCTAAAAGACATTTCCTCGCTAACCAGCAACGAGAGTCAGTCCATGCCTGCCGATTTTGCCATCTGCACTCACGCCCACTCGGATCATGCCAGAGGATTTCTAGCTCTCCACCGCGCTTTCCCCCAATTGCCAGTTTACGCCAGCAGTGCCACGGCAAAACTCTTACCTCTAAATTGGCCGGAATTGCCCCTAACGGAAGTCCCCCGCTTCTGCGAGGCCGTCCCCTGGCATTCCACGGTGGAACTGGCCAAAGGACTTACCCTACAACTTTACCCCGCAGGCCATCTGCCCGGGGCTGCTTGCATCTCCATCGCTTACGCTACTCCCAACCGCACTTACAAACTGTTTTATACTGGCGACGTTTTTTTGTCGAACTGTCGGTTAGTAGAAGGAATGCCCCTGGGGGAATTGCGAGGGTTGAAGCCAGATATATTGATAATAGAGAGCAGCTACGGCACCGCACGCTATCCCCACCGACGACAGTTAGAAAATCAGCTAGCAGAACGTGTTTACCGAGAAATAATATCGGGACGTTCGGTGATGTTACCGACACCAATTTTAGGTCTCGGTCAAGAACTATTAATGCTGCTTCGCAGCCATCACTATTTTACCGGTCGCGATCTCGATATTTGGGTGGACCGGGGGATCGCGACCGGCTGCGATCTTTATTTAGAACTTCTCGGCGAGTTCCCCGCTTCCGTACAAAACTTTGCCAGACATCAACCCCTATTTTGGGACGATCGAGTGCGACCTCGGGTGCGCCGCCTTTCTGCGGGAGAGGGCTTTGGCACTAAGCCTTGTATAGCGATCGTCGATCGCAACAAATTAGAAGGCTACGTCAGCGATCGACAGACAGACTGGGTTTTGTTCCTGCCAGAAAAACCGGGAACCAGACCGACCGCTCTAAATTTTAACGAGTCTAACTTTAATAGCATTCAAACTTATTTACTAACCAACCACTGCGACGGTTCGGGAACGACGCAATTAATTCATAATTTACGTCCCCAACATATAATTTTTATCCACGGCAACCCTACTTATATAGCAGATTTAACCAATCTCGAAGAATTACGCAACCGCTACCAGCTACATTCTCCAGCTAAAGGTACTTTAGTAGAGCTGCCTATTGGCGAAACCTTTTTCCAACCGCCCATCTCGGAAAGCAGTTATGAGGGGGAACTGGCAGACTACAATACTGAAATCGCTATAAGTCTGCCTAAAGAGATCGCCACAGATCCTCGCTGGTCTAACTTTTCCGATACTGGCATAGTAGAAGCTCGCTGGCAGGGGGAAGAGTTGGTATTGCGAGGAATATCGCAACGGGAAATCCTGTCTCAAGGGAGCGATCGCCTCCTCCCCGCAGATATGGAGTGCTGCGGCAACTGTTTGTATTATCGAGGACAGCGCTGCTGGAACCAAGTTTCTGCTTTATTTGGATTTAAAGTCACTCCAGAAGGATATTGTCCCGCCTTCGAGGGGATTCGTTTTCCTCAAGATTTAGAGTTGGACGAAGATGAGAGCGATTAAGATATGGGAACAGGCGAGACGCCTGTTCTACGGGGGGAACAGGCGAGACGCCTGTTCTACAGCAAAGCCAGACGGCGATTTGAGGAATTACCGGGGAACACACCGGAGAGTTGGGTTCCCTGGACTCCCATGTGCCCCTCTAGGACGGTGGCGATCGCATCCCGGAAATCCGTAGTCACGGCTAAATCTCGACCTTCGTATAACTCGGACTCGTCCAAACCGGGCCACTCTCCCAAAACTTGACCGCCGCGAATGCCGCCGCCCAAAACCCACATCGCATTACCGCGACCGTGATCGGTGCCGCCGTTACCGTTTTCCTTGGCGGTACGACCGAATTCGGACATGACTACAATGGCCGTATCCGCATACAACGGTCCCAACTCGTTAACCAGAGTGGCGATACCCTCCCCCAGATGCTTCAGCTTGCGGGCAAGTTGACCCTTGCTATTGCCCTGGTTGACGTGGGTATCCCATGCCCCCACGCCGATAAATCCTAACTGGGTTCGGGAGTCGCCGCGCATCACTCGGGCTAACTTGCTCGCATCGCTGGCAAAACCCACTGGCGGCGTAGCCCCGTTAGAAGCTTCCTCCATTTCCTTTGCTAGATCCGCCAGCAGCAATTCCCGGGCCTGGCGACCTTCTCGGTAAACTCTGCTCAATTCGTCGTTGCCGCTGTAGAGGCGATCGAAGGCTTCGTAAATGGGAGGGCGGTCTATGGGCAGAGGGCGAGTTGACTTTTTTCCGGTCGGCAAAGTCGCTACTGGCATCTGCCCCACGAGGATGCGGGGGGGCGTATCTCCTATATTCACTGCTTGAGTCGGTCGGTCCTTGGGCAGGTTCCCCAACAGGCGGTTCATCCAGCCATCGGAAGTGGATTTATCCCCGGGAGTGCCGACTTCCATATAATGTTGGGCATCGAAATGCGATCGCGTGGGGTCTTTGGAACCGCTGGCATGGACGAAAGCGAGAGTCCGATTTTGCCAGAAGGGCATGACGGGGGCTAAAGCGGGATGCAAGCCAAAAAAACCGTCGAGGTCTAAGGCGCCGTTTGCTTCTCCGGGCCGAGGAATGGCAATTTTTGGTCGAAGCTGGTAGTAAACTTCCTCTTGGTGGGGAACTACCACGCTAAGTCCATCGACTCCCCCGCGCAAAAATACGACTATCAACCGTTGGCGGTTGTTAGTTTGAGCTAGTCCCTTGGCTACCCAACTGTGGGCGCCGATATTGACTATAGTCGAAGCGGATAAAACGCTCGCCAGTTGGATAAATTTCCGTCGTTTCATTGTTTTCCTCCAAAATTCAGTTAACAATTAACAATTATTAATCGTTCGTAGTAATCGCAAAGCGCGATTTTAAATAAGTACCATCTAAATCGCGCTTTGCGATTACTACAATTGTTAATTGTTAATTGTTCATTGTTAATTATTAATTATCTTTGCATCATTTCCGGACTCCCCAGAAGCAAAACAGACCGCAGATTTTCGGGAGTCTCGTTGAGGGCGGACTGAGTTTCTGGGGAAAGGTCGTTGCCGAGAGTTCTAACAAGGGCGATCGCTTCCACAGCTTTTTTGTTTTTCTCCTCGCTCAAATTGCCTCTGGCTATGGGAACGGCCAAACCTATACGACGAATCATCCCATCGGGGTTGAGCCAGGCATCTTTCGTATTTTTATAACCATCGGGAGTGGGGCAGCGATAGAGAGGCATTCCTAACTGGTTTAAAAATCCGGCAACTCTGTTGAAATTGGGGCTATCCGTACCAGTGGCGCGAACTGCGGAAATTAGATACTGATAGGGTGTTTTAAATTTGCTGCCGTAATATTGAGCGTTATTGAATTCGGGACTTTTTAAGAGGCTTTCTAACACGTTCCTTATATTGCCGTCGGTTTCCTGAAAGCGCCGGGCTAACCTTACCACGAGAGTTTCTGGGGGGCGATCGCTGACAAAATATTGAGCTAATTTGTAACTGATGTGGCGGGCGGTGGCGGGATGTCGCGCCAGAATATCTAGAGCTTTTTCTCCTTCATCCATGCCGCCGCCTTTTATGGGCACTCCCAAAAATACTTTATCGCTGGTGTCGTGGCGATCGGCATCAAACTTAAAGCCGCTGCCGTCTCCCCCAGTTCGATTAATACTCCAACCGGTAAAAATCCGCGCTAAGGTAACGACATCCTCTTGGGTGTAGCCGCCATTTACTCCCAGGGTATGCAATTCCATGAGTTCCCGGGCGTAGTTTTCGTTCAAACCTTTGAACCTTCCCTTCGCGCCCTTGCTGCCTGGGGCCGTATTTTGCCAGTTATCTAAATAGTGTAACATGGCCGGATGGTGGGCGGTGGCACCTAATAGGTTGCGAAACTGACCGAGGGCGTGGGGTCGAATGGCGTCTCGTTCGTAGAGCCCTACCCAGACGCGACCGGGCCGGCCTTTCAGTCCGTAAATGTTAAAGTGGTTGAACCAGAAATCGACCATTACTTCTTGTAGCTGTCTGTTGCTGGCGATCGCTCGCATTAAACGCGCTTTCGCTGCTTGGTTGAAAACCCCTCGGCTGCGCTTATTGGTTGCTTGTTGTTGGGCGGGGGTTGGTTTTTTCCCGGGTTCCCTCTCTGGGATGGCGTACTCTTTGAATACTTCCACCGGGCTCATGCTTAAAGGTCGAATTTTTGCGAGTTCGCTGGTGAGTTTCTGGGGCTCGGAGATAGATTCCGGTTTTAGCTGAGATTCGATATAAGCTTCGATGCCTATGGATTTAATTCGTTCTATTTCTCCGGGAGTGGGGCCGTAACTTATGCGGTTGAGGGCGTGGACTATTCGGGGGGTAATGGGTTGAGTGTCGGCGTAACTCGCACCGGGCAGCCCCAAGCAGATTATTAATCCTAAAAGTAGGGATACAATTAAATATTTGGCGGTTTTTTTCATTAATAAACTACTCCTTTAGCTTGCGGGATTTGTTGTTAATTTTTTTACTATTAAGCTATTAGAAAAACGAGAGTTTAATTGAGTTATTTACTCGTTCTGGTTATGGTTACTTCCAACGGGAGCGATCGCTTTTCCGGTTTCTGCGTACTTTTGATTTTTCTTTTTCGTTTCGACCGATTTATTATAGCAAAACCAATCTATTTTGTCAAGGTTTCCTATCTTCGTTATTTCCCTTATCTTCCCTATTCCTTTCTCCAAATATTAATTTTTCCATCCCAACCTGCGCTAATTATGGTTTTACCGTCGGGGGCGATCGCTACGGCGTTAACATAATCGGAATGCCCGCTCAAACTGTCTTTTAATTCTCCAGAACTAATTTCCCAAATTTTCACAGTTTTATCCCAACTGCCGCTGATTAAGGTTTGGTTCTCAGGGGCGATCGCTAAAGACCAAACTCCATCCAAATGTCCGTTTAAGCTCTGAATTAATTCTCCCGTCTCCAACTCCCACAAATTAATAAATCCATCGGCGCTGCCGCTGGCTAAAATTTTACCGTCTGGGCTTATGGCTGCGGCTAAAACTGATAAATTATGACCGCTAAAAGTTCTGATTAATTCTCCAGTTTGGAGGTTCCATAATTTAATCGTACTGTCTTTACTGCCGCTTGCTAAATATTTTCCGTCGGCGCTAATTGTTAGGGCGCTAATTAAGCTGGTATGTCCGTCTAAAGTTTGTAATAATTCTCCGTTTTTAGCATTCCAAATTTTAATAGTTTTATCC
>CALKCV010000350.1 GCA_938083405.1 uncultured Microcoleaceae cyanobacterium
CCTGTACTACGGGCATTACACCGAGGGCTTTGGATAAATTTAGATGCCGGGCAGCTTATACCAACGGACTGCTATATGCTGTTGCTAAGATCGGCAACGGTCAAGCTAATAGCATTTCTACTGGCAGGAGATCGATTAGCCATAAAAAAAACCTGGTTTTTCCACAAAACCTGGTTTCTTAATCAATTTTCGGAGTCTTCTAAGGACAATATGTAAGTTCGTCGGACCTTACATAACCATCCATCGGCTTCGTAATAGGCACCCACCCTTCATATCCCTCATCGGTAATATAGACGTAGAGGTCTTTTTCTAACGACCCGATAATATTGCCTCCTGGAGTATCTCTAACGTTCAAACCGGAAGCCATATTAACTTTACGGCAGCCAGTACCGATAGGCGGTTGCGACACTCCGGTAGCTGTTTGCGGAGTTACTGCGGTAGTTGGTTGTGCTTGGCTTACTTCGGAGTCGCAGTAACCCAATTCCGACGAACGGACGAAACCGCTGGTAGGTAGTTCGATGGGCACCCAACCGTTGCTGCCCTCGTTGGCAATAGACACCTCTTGGTTCTCTTCTAAGGTCGCGACCACATCTCCAGCCGGTTCCAGTCTGACCTCTATTCGGGACGAGATAACTTGGCGGCAGTTAGTACCAGCTACGGTTTCGATGCTTTCGCCACCGGCAGTTCCTTGCGGGTTGGCGGCCGCGTTGGCGTTGTTGTCGCAATAGGTCAGATATTCGGCGCGAACGTAGCCGGTTACGGGAGATTGAATTTGCACCCACCCGTTGTTGACCTCGCTGCTGGTAATGTAAATGTTTTGTTCGCTATCCAAGGTGCCGACAACTTCCCCGTCCGGGCTTTGATGGACGTTCAGACCGACTTCTGGGGCTATCTCGCGGCAGTTACTTGCTTGCGCGATTAGATTTCCCTGGGAGAATGTTGCTTTGGGAGTCGCGACAGAAGTCTTGGGAAAAGCCGCTAGGGCTAGGGAAATTATAGCGATCGCTCCCGCTGTTTTTTGCCGACGTTTGTTTTTTGTGCTTTTCATCTCGTACGTCCATTCATTTAAGGTTTTTTTACTTTTCTTTATTAATGGCTTTTTGTCATCTCTCTAAGGGAGGAAATACGGGTGCATCTCAATAATTAAGAAAACCAATAAATTACTGTTTTTTGTTAGTTGTCAGTTGTTAGTTGGCAGAAAAAGTGGACTTGCAAATATGACATCCACTCGGAAATACGATTTTTCATTAGTAGTTAAAATTACTCTATTATCTAAAATTACTCTATTAATTATCCATTATTAATTATCGAGAGCGAATGTTGGAGGCGGGCGATCGCTCGTCTCTGGCTATTTGTTCCTTAAGCTGACCGCCGTCCGGTCCGAACCAAAAGCAACGGTCGCGATCGCGACCGTTCCTCCATTGGAGATATGGACTCTCCTTTATTCGCTAGGTAATACTCTGGTGAGGTTAGCAACTACCGTTGCCGCACCTGTATATTCTACTTCGAGCTTGCGCTTGAGTTCTAGATCCCAAGTTAGCTCGTAGTCGCGCTCTAACTCCGCTGCGACTAATTGGCGTACTTCTCCGGTTACTTGGACTTTGCCGTCTTCAAAAATAGCATGTTGCGGCGCGTTGCCAAGGATGACCAGAACGCGGTCGTCGTTATAGAGCGAACCTGTTTCTTGTAGGATAAAGGCGTTTGGGGCAATTATTCTTTCGACTTTCCCGTTGATGGTTACGGTGCTACCTGCGAGTTTCTCGGCTTCTTCGGAAACTTCTTCTAAAGATATGACACCCGGGGAATTCGGTTCTAAGTCAGTGAGTTCTTCGCCCCACTGGGGTGGATTTTGCTGCTGTGCGAGGGCGGTTCTCACCCCTCCTGCTGCAACCACTCCCCCAGAAAACAGTAACGAGGCGATCGCTATGCCTGCTCTGCGTAGGGATAAGTTCTTTAAAGATTGGTTATTGATGGTTTTCATCGCTTACCTCCTTTTTTTGTCTGGGTCAGTTTTCGCTCGGGTTCGATAATTCCCGCTCGACGAGCTGACTTTTTTATTTCTGTATTTTCAGAATACAAAATCTCCGAGCCTAAGACATCTTCCTAAAGATAGAATCTTTTTGGATGCCCGCACAACCTGTGCTGCCCCTGCGCTAACGCACTCGACAATTTTGGGATCGCGTCACTCTTGAAGCTTTCCCAAAATACTAATGCTTTTTGGAAGGTTTGGATGAGGTTATTGTCGATCGACCAGATCAACTATTTCGACAGTTTAGAAGTTTGGGTATTTATCAAAAAAAAGATTTAATGAAACTTACCAACGACGACCCCAATAAAGAGATAATGGCTTTTTTATGATTAGTCTGTTCGTACCGGCCCTGCGAGAAGAAGATTTATTCGATATGTTTTCTCATTGGTTGGTAGTGGTGAAAAAATACGATTTTTCTTACCCGACAGATGTTGAGTTAAAAAATGCTCTCCCCCTGCCAGATTTACAACCGGAATATTCTTTAAGTCGGTGCGCGGCGGAAACGGGATTTGAGGAAAGGGAATTAAGGCGATGGATCGGTACTATTAAGCGGAAAAAACAGGCTATTTTACAGGGACCGCCGGGGACTGGTAAGACATTTTTAGCGCAAAAATTAGCGAAACATTTAATCGGTGGCGGGGATGGTTTTTGGGAATTAATTCTATTCCATCCAGCCTACGCTTATGAAGATTTTCTTCAAGGAATTCGCCGGAATAGTTTGGATGGATAATTGACTTATCAAATGGTTCCGGGTCGGTTTTTAGAGTTTTGCCAGAAGGCGGCTTCTTGCTTGGATGGTTGCGTTTTAATTGTGGATGAAATTAACCGGGCTAATTTATCTTTAGTATTTGGGGAGTTGATGTATTTGCTGGAATATCGCGATGGCCTAATTCCCTTAGCGGGCAGCGGGGAGTTGTTTGGCATCCCAGAAAACGCGCTTATTATTGCTACGATGAATACGGCAAATCGCTCGATCGCTTTGGTAGGTAATGCCCTGCGCCGGCGCTTTGCTTTTATCTCTCTTTATCCAAGTTACGAATTATTGCGAAGGTATCGAGAAAAAAAAGGGAACTGCCAGTGGAGGGGTTAATTGAAGTGTTAGAAAAAATTAATCGAGAAATAGGCGATCGGCATTACTATCTCGGCATTTCCTTTTTTCTCATCCCAGATTTAGAAGAACAAATAGAAGATATCTGGCAGATGGAGATCGAACCATATTTAGAGGAGTATTTTTACGATCGCCCGGAGAAAGTAGAAGAATTTCGGTGGGGGGAAATAGGCGATCGGATTTTTATTGAATTTTAGAGCGATCGGGTTGACTCGATTAAAACTTCGAGGAGAACGAGATCGTGGAGGTATTCTTGGGGAGTCATTTTTTGAGCTTTGGGAACTGCTACCATTGTTCGTCTCCTGATAATTTAG
>CALKCV010000351.1 GCA_938083405.1 uncultured Microcoleaceae cyanobacterium
CCGACCCCCTCGGAACCGCCGACCCCGTCGGAACCGCCGACCCCCTCGGAACCGCCGACCCCCTCGGAACCGCCGCCCCCTTCGGAACCGCCAGAGTCCCCGAATCAACCGGTGTTAAGGCCCGAGCCTTCCACCCCGAATCAACCCACCCCGAATCAACCCGTGTTAAGACCCGAGCCTTCCACCCCAGTGCCGCCAGTGGTAGTGCCGCCGGAACCAAATCCGGGGGAGTCGCCGCCCAGACTCGAAAGCTTCTTAGAAAATCCTGCAATAGGGCAGGAACTTCTCAACCTTTCGAGAATCCTGCAAAATCCAGCACCCACATCGACAAACCCAAACCTAAGCGTTACCAACAGCGGCGCCGTTAACGCAGAAACTAACGCCTCTATCTTGTCTGGAACAGAAATAGCTCGCGCCAGCGTAAATAGAGCCCTGAAAGCCGGCAACATCGAACTCGCGGCAATCTTAATAGATCGCTTATTTTCCGGGCAATTCCAGGAATACTTAGAACGGGATATATCCAGAGAACTTATTTCCATATCCGAATTGCAGAAACGCCTGCAAGATATAGAAAAAGCAACCGGCACTAAACCAGCCATTATCTATGTATTAGCCAGAGAGGAGCAGTTAGACCTAATCTTAATTCCCGCCAATGGCGAACTTATTTACCGCAGCGTGCCAGACGCACCCAGAGAAATTCTTTTGGAAGTAGCTAGAGACTTGCGCAGCGAAATCACCAATCCCCTCAGACGGTCAGGGAACAGCTATTTGGGACCGGCCCAACAGTTGTATGACTGGACGATCGCCCCACTGGCAGAAGATTTGCAACGGCAGGAAATCGACACTTTAGTTTTTTCTCTTGATGGAGGGTTGCGCTCATTACCCGTGGCAGCCTTACACGACGGCCAGCAGTTTTTAGTAGAAAACTACAGTATGTCTTTAATTCCCAGCGTCAACTTAGTTGACACTACCTACCAAAGCCTCAAGAATGCCAGAGTTTTGGCTATGGGGGCGTCGGAATTTGAAGAACTCCCGCCCTTACCAGCAGTGCCCGTGGAGGTATCTACTATTACTTCCCGACGTCCGGGAGCAGCTTTCCTCAATAAGGCTTTCACCTTAGACAATTTGAAACTGCAACGGTCCCGGTTTCCCTATCCAATTATTCACTTAGCAACTCATGGGGAGTTTCAACCGGGGGCGATCGGTAATTCTTATATTCAATTATGGGATGAGAAACTGGGGCTAAATAATCTGCGACAGTTGGGATGGAACAGGCCTCCAGTAGAATTGCTGGTTTTGAGCGCTTGCCAAACTGCTTTAGGAGACGAAGATGCAGAGTTAGGGTTTGCCGGGTTTGCAGTCCAAGCAGGAGTTAAGTCCGCTTTAGCGAGTCTCTGGTACGTTAGCGACGAGGGGACTTTGGCCTTGATGAGTAGTTTTTACAATTATTTGGAGACTGCTAAGATTAAAGCCGAGGCTTTGAGGCAGGCCCAGATAGCTATGCTAAAAGGAGAAGCTCGCATCGAGGATGGAGTTTTGCTATTTCCGGGACTACCGGGCGGCGTCCCCCTGCCACCAGAACTCTCCTACTTGGAAACCCGCGATTTGTCCCATCCTTATTATTGGTCGGCCTTCACTACCATCGGCAGTCCTTGGTAATGGGGTCAATTAACAATTAACAATTAAGCGGATAACAGGCAAGTTATCTAAGAGTGCCTGTTCTACAATTAAGAATTGGCCGTTACCTATTCCGAAAAATAAAAAACGCCCAACTGGTGGGCGTTCGTCAGGGTGCATCTACTATTAATTATTATGTTAGACCCCTTATGGGTAAAACCAATCATTTCTTTACAAAAATTTACAATTAACCCGAAAGGCAATTTTTGGACCCCTTGGCAAGGCCAAAATTGGGGAGCTGCCAAAATTAAAATCTCCAAATACGAAAATGGTATTGTTGGGTTCCACTGCGTTGCACCTAACCTACGAATACTACCTGCTCCCAACAAATTAGCAACAACGCAATTCCCCATAAACAATGAAGAATAAACTCTTAATCACAGGATGTAGCGGTTTTTTAGCCTGGAATCTTTCCCAAATTGCCAGAGAACAATGGCAGGTTTATGGCACATATTTTTTAAATTTTGTAGAGATTCCAGGCATAAAACTTTCCAAAGTAGATTTAAGAAATCTCGCCGAAATTAAACAATTATTTCAAGAAATATCCCCGGATGCAGTAATACATACCGCCGCTCAATCTAGTCCTAATTTTTGTCAAACTCATCCAGAAGAAGCTTACCGAATTAATGTAGCCGCATCTTTAAATATTGCCGCCATTTGTGCGGATTATGAAATTCCTTGCGTTTTTACTTCAACCGACCTAGTTTTTAACGGTTTAAACCCTCCTTATAAAGAAACCGATCCAGTTTCTCCTCTGAGTTATTATGGCGAACAAAAAGCGTTGGCGGAGGTAGGAATGCTAGAACGATATCCGAAAACTGCTGTTTGTCGGATGCCTTTAATGTTTGGTATTGCTTCTCCCGCATCTAATAGTTTTATTCAGCCTTTCATTAAAAGTATGAGGGAAGGAAAAGAGTTAAATTTATTTATAGATGAATTTAGAACTCCTGCCAGCGCCACTACTGCGGCTAAAGGTCTTTTGTTGGCCTTAGAGAAAGTTGAAGGATATCTCCATTTGGGAGGAAAAGAACGAATTTCCCGTTACGATTTTTGTTGCTCCATGGCTGAAATATTAGAACTACCAAAAGACAAACTTAAGTCTTGCTTGCAAGAAGACGTGCAAATGGCAGCCCCCAGACCGAAAGACCTCGACCTAGATAGTTCTAAGGCTTTTGAATTAGGATATAAACCTCTGTCTCTGCAGGAAGAATTAATGGCTTTGCGAGGGAAGGTTTAATTTGTTAGTTGTTAGTTGGAACGTTGTTAGTAGGTTGGGTGGAGCGTAGCGCAACCCAACAAACAGATTGCTACCGAACTATAGCAATCCGTGCAGGGATTATGATAACTGTGGACCCAGAAACCCGGTTTCGCATGAGTTACCGGGTTTCTTAAATATCGCTAACGATCTACGAATTGCTATATAAATTTTGATGCCAATTGATTTTAAAAAGCAGGCAGCGATCGCGAGAAATCCAGGGGATAGTTACTCGTAGAAATAGCGTGTTTGAGTTCGTCAATTTTCAACACCGTTAAGGCATTGTCAATAGAATAAATTGCTGTCGAGCGCTCTTTTCCCTTGAGATTAAACTCCCCCATCTCGATAAAATTAAAACTTATTTTAGCGCTGTTTTTAACGTCCGAGTCAAACAACAGAGACCGCGATAATTGTCGGGTTAAAGCTTCTAACCTAGAAGCCACATTAACCGCATCTCCAATAATAGTGTAATCCTTTTTAATTCTCGAACCAATATTGCCCTCTATTACTTTTCCCTTAGCTATACCGATGCCAGCGTGCAGAACTCCAAGGGCGTGACCTTCAGGAGCCGATTTTCTTAAGATTTCCATTTCTGTCAAAATATCCAGACTAGCTTGGATGGCATCGTCGGAGCGATCGCCATCAAAATAAGCCATAGCGCAATCCCCCATAAATTTCGTCACCTCTCCTCCTCTGGCGGTAATAATCTCCGTACAAATGCTAAAAAACTCATTTAATAACAAAACCACTTCCTCTGCTGGAAGCTTTTCGCTCAAAGTCGAGAAAGAACAAATATCCCCAAACCAAATTATTTTTTGTGCTAATTGCGGAGCTACTCGTAAAGGATTAATCCCGGTTTTAATAAT
>CALKCV010000352.1 GCA_938083405.1 uncultured Microcoleaceae cyanobacterium
TTATTACCCTCTGCGTCTTTACGATTTATCCACCAAGTAAAGTTTAATAAAAGTTTTTGAAATACCCGTTCTAAAAACTTTTTATCCGAACGACCGTACATTTTTTGCTCTATTTTATAAACCCGCCAAGTTGCCCAAGCATGAACCGGCGGATTTACATCATTAAAATTCCACTCGTAAGCTGGTAATTGACCGTTAGGATGCATGTACCATTCCCGAGTAATTAAGTCTAATTGGTGTTTGGCAAATTGGGGGTCGATTAGTACCAGAGGAATAGTATGGAATGCTAAATCCCAAACGGCATACCACGGATATTCCCATTTATCCGGCATGGAAATAATGTCTTCATTAAATAAATGAATCCAATCGCTATTTCTGCCGTTTTTATGACCTGGGGGCGGTTCTGGTTGCGTCGGATCCCCCTTGAGCCATCGGTCGATAACGTAGTAATAATATTGTTTCGTCCACAACATTCCGGCAAATGCTTGTCGTTGAATGTTGCGGCATTCTTCGCTCATTTTATTCGGAGTAACCCGCTGATAGAATTCATCCGCTTCCCTAAGGCGCTTTTGAAAAGTTTCTTCAAATTCCCGGTCAAATGGTTGTTTGATTTCTGAGGAATCGCAGAGGCGCAATTTTATTGTTTTGGTTTCCCCGGGCTCTATTTCTAGGATGTAATGGGGCGCGAATTTTGTGCCTACCAGTTCGGGATTAACTGCGTCTTTTTCGTCCTTTACTGTATAGGCGTTAAAGCCATCTTTGACGTAGGGAGAGTTATTTTCTGCGCCGAATAAATAATTGTTATTGGTTTCGTTTTCAGTAAATAATAATGCTTCGGAACCTTCCTGGCAATAAAACCATCGCTCGCCTAAACTAGGATGAGAAACTTTTACTAGATTGGCTTGATTTTTCTGGAGAATAGGTTTTTCCGTATCGTCGCCCCAGGACCAGGTATTTCTAAACCAAAGGGTAGG
The DNA here is from genome assembly GCA_938083405.1 of uncultured Microcoleaceae cyanobacterium. GTDB lineage: Bacteria > Cyanobacteriota > Cyanobacteriia > Cyanobacteriales > Microcoleaceae > CALKCV01. The sequence continues at coordinate 975 of CALKCV010000352.1, forward strand.
TAATAAATGAAGAGTTTTCGTTTCCGGTCCTCGATTTACGGCGCTAATTTTAATGAGAATATCTTCGTCTGTGGCTTTGGCATATTCGACAAAAATATCGAAGTAGCGGTTTTCTTTAAATATTCCTGTATCTAGGAGTTCGTATTCTGGGGCGTAGCGATCGCGCTTTTTATTTTCTTTAATTAATTCTTCGTAGGGATAAGCGCTTTGGGGGTATTTATAGAGGGCTTTCATGTAGCTATGACTGGGAGTATTGTCTAGATAGAAGTAATATTCTTTGACATCTTCCCCGTGGTTTCCTTGATTCCCGGTTAAGCCAAATAAACGCTCTTTGAGCCTAGAATCTTCTCCATTCCAAAGAGCGATCGCGAAACAAAGCCGCTGATGGTTATCAGAAATGCCGCAAATGCCATCTTCTCCCCACCGATAAGCCCGATAGTGGGATGCTTCGTAGGAAAAATATTCCCAGGCAGAACCGTCATCGCTGTAATCTTCTCGGACAGTTGCCCACTGGCGATCGCTCAAATAAGGCCCCCATCTGCGCCAATAGGCTTGGTGTTGGATATCCTCTTCTAACCTTTTTTCTTCTTCAGTGGGAGTATTTGTTTCTTGTTGGTTATCGGTCATTTTTAACAATTAACAATTAACAATTAATAATTTGGGGTTTAGTTGGGCGACCGTAATTTTTTAACCATGCTGCCGCTTTCCATCCTTCGAGATAACGGCAGCATGGTTAACGAGCTTTATCTAGTCGTCTCCGAAGAAATCTTTAATAGAATCGATAAGATTTTCCGATTTGTCTTCGATTCCCTCGGACACTTCCTCGATTTTGCCCTGGACAGTACCGATATCTTGTTGTGCTTTACCCTTAGCTTGTTTGGCGGCACCCTTTAATGATGCACCGGTTTCTCCAGATTCCTGTTGAACTTTGCCAGTTGCTCGGTTTACTGTACCTTCAATTGTGCTGCTAGTCCCCGCCCCTGTTACCTCATCCAGAGCAGATTTTCCTTTTTGGTCTAGTTCTCGTACCGTCTCTTTCACGGAGTTGCCCAAACTATCGGCGTTGGCTGTAGAATTCCAGGAGCCAGTTGCCCAGGCAAATGTCATTAGCAATACTAAGGACAGACCGATGGCGAATTGACGTCCGGCGTTTAAAACAGTTCTCATTTTAGAACTCATAGCCATTTTTCTCCTAATTTTTAAATTTGCTTCCAACGTTTTCGATCTTACTGCTTTTTTGTCTGGGGCAACCATCCTCCTTATGGCAGTATTTTCAGTCTAGCTCCTCTATTTTCTCTATCGAAAGGCATAGAACTTTAGAAAGATGCCTTGTACTTGGGAGTTTGTTATGGTAAGGTTAGGCAAAACAAATTATCCTGAAAAAAAATAATTTTTCAGGGAATTGCCGGAGTAATTTTAATGAGGTTAATAACATGAGTATTGAAAACAGAATTGACGCTACCGCCAAAAATATTGAAGGTAAAGTTCAAGAAACCATCGGGAACATTACAGGTAACCCCGAAGATAAAGCAGAAGGACAAGCCAAACAAGCAGCAGCTCAAGTCCAACACACGGTCGAGAACGCTAAAGACAAAGTAAAAAAAGCGATCGACTAAAAATAATTAATAGAAGAGCGCGATCTTAAACGATCCCCATTGCCCCTGTCTGGCAGGCGGGGGCAACTTGCTTTGGTAGTTGCTAGAAGTACGGAGAAACAGTTATGGATAAAAAAAGAATAATTGAGAGTATAGAAAATACAACGGCAGGAGATGTCGCCCCCACTGGAGGGGACCTCGACGCCGATCGCTATCAGGCGAAAGTAGCGGGAGAGGAAGCAATAGGCGGTACGAGTCCGACACCCGGTCAAAATAATGTGGACGATATAGCAGCCTCGACTGGGGTAGAGTTCTCGGACTCCGAACCAATAGGAGTGAGGGCGGAATTAGAAGAGCGCGATCGCCAGCGGTGGGCTCTAGACCCGGACTCTGAAAATAGACCCGGTCCCGATGACTTGAGTGGAACTCAAGCCTAAAATTTAAAAAATAAAATAGTTATGAGTCTTTGGTTCTGGTCGATTGGCGGTATTATCTTAGGTTTAGCCCTAGTAGTGCTAATCGTCCTCTATAGTTTTGGTTTTTTCCGGGGGAAGGTAAAATATCGGGCGAAGAATTTCCCCGCCCCATCAATGTCTGACTTTACCTTTACGGTAGCATTTTTGTCTAATTCCTTGATGAGTCAGGGCATTCTCACGGGATTTTGGTCTGAGGGACCAGACATTTTTCCAATTAGATTAGATGCGATCCGCAAGGCCGAACATTTTATTAAGTTTGAAACTTTTACGATGACTCCAGGGCATCGGGCGAATGAGTTTGCAGAAGCGATCGCCTCCAGAGCGCGATCGGGAGTAAAGGTACAATTCATCGTCGATCGCTACGGCGTAAAATCTATCCCCAAATCTTACTGGGAGCAACTGCGGGCGGCGGGAGTCGAAGTTGCTTTTTTTAACCCTTTTAACATTCGCAATCCTCTAGAATACCTCAACCGCAACCATCGCAAGTTACTTCTAATTGACGATCGAGTAGCATACATAGGCGGGGCCGGAGTTTCCGATTACTGGGACGGCAAGGCCGGTGTGGGCGAAGAAGCCCCCTGGCTGGATTTGGAAATTCGTTTCGAGGGGCCCGTGGTAGGGGCATTAAAGGGAACTTTCCAACAGCATTGGTTGGACTTGGGCAAAACAGTAGATTTTAGCGAAGATCCCCTAGTTGTTTCCGGGGCCCAAGGGGATACAATTTTAATCAGCGTTGGCGAAAATCCTAATTATAGAAATTCTCCCATTCGCACTCTTTTTAAAAATGCTATCCTTGCAGCGCGAAAGCGCTTTTGGATTGCTAGTCCTTATTTATTACCCAACGAGGATACTTGCAAACTCTTAATAGATGCCAAACAACGGGGAGTTGACGTGCGGATCTTAACAATGGGAAAAGTCAGCGATAAAAAATACGTTCATTATACCTCCCGCGAACTTTACGGCAATTTGCTCGAAGGCGGAGTCGAGATTTACGAATACCAGCCTAGCATGATGCACGCTAAAACTATTTTGGTAGATGATGACTGGATTAGTGTCGGCAGTTCTAATTTAGACCCCCGCAGTTTTTTCCGCAACGATGAATTGAATATTTCTATGAAAGATGGGCTGTTGTCGGAACAGGTGGAGAAGTTTTTTTTGTATGGTTTTTCCAGAAGTCTATTACTCACCAAGCACCAGTGGCGCAGGCGTTCTTTTAAGCAACGTATCCTCGGAAAATTAGGACTTATTTTTTATTGGCAATTGTAGGGTGCTTTGTTGGTTGTTAGTAGGAACGTAGAACAGGCCAAAGCGCCTGTTATCCTTGGAACGTTGTTAGTTGACCTAATTTTTATGCAAATATGATATCCGCTCAGATTAAGGGAGTTCCAACAATTAAAAATTCCTAAAATAAAAGATAGCAATCCGTGCAGGATTCGTGGATATTAGAAACCCGGTTTCTTAAACAATACCTTCGCCAAAATAAAAAATACCATTCTCCGTAGGGTCTCAGCAAGCACCAGCGTTCGCCCTGGAGATTACCCACCGCGCACCTGGGGGAACGCGAGTGCGTGAGTAGCGGTGCGCTGGTGCGCGGTGCGCACCCTACGTTCTGAGACTAGGGAGTCGCTGGCGGGAGGTTTACCCAAAAAAAACTGTTCCAGTTCGCGAAAGGATGAATTAAGAAAGCGGGTTTTTTTGAAAAACCGGGTTTCTGGTCTTCCACGGAGGAGCCGCGAACTCCACTGGATCGGATTTTTCCAAAACAACTCTCCAGTTCGCTACGAACTTAGGAGAGTTTGTTAGTCGAATTGAGAAACTGGGCTTTTCCCAAAAACCGAGTTTCTCGGTCTGTCGATAATCTCCCAAAAATGCGGAAGTTGCAACTTCCGTGCGGGGTTTAAATTAATTATTAACGGTTTCGAGGTTGGGATTTCGCTCCTCTGGGAACTGTTAATTGTAGTTTCTTGACGAAAGAAAAATGGCGACTGTTTATTTTTCACAACAGGGTACCAACGTCCACAAGAACAGGGGGCGGTTTGCGGTTTGTCTGCCAGAAGGGGCAGAGGGCGATCGCCGCCGGGAACTTCTGATTCGCGAGGTGGAGCGGATTTTCCTTTTCGGCAATATCCAGTTGAGCGTGCCGGCGGTTCGCGCTTGCTTTGAGAATGAGATTCCGGTGCTGTATTTGAGCGCTTCTGGGGAGTATCTGGGACATCTTTGTACTTCGGATGCTGCTACTTTGCCGAATCAAATAGCTCAGGCGGAACGCCATAACGATAAAGAGTTTCAGTTGGGAGTTGCTCGGGCTCTGGTTCGGGGGAAGTTGTTTAATTCTAAGCAGTTTTTGTTGCGGCTGAATCGCAAGCGGAAGTTGCCAGAGATTGCCCAGACTATTGCCGGTCTTAGTTCGGATTTGGCCGCTCTGGATGGTTTTGATAATGTGGATGCTTTGCGGGGCAGGGAGGGGACGGCGGCTGCTCGTTATTTTCCGGCTTTGGGAAAGGCGATCGTTAATCCTGCTTTTAGCTTTGTCGAACGCAACCGCCGACCGCCAAAAGACCCGGTTAATTCTCTGTTGAGTTTTGGCTACACGCTTCTGTTTAATTACGTTTTGAGTTCGATTATCGCTGAGGGTTTGTCTCCTTATTTTGGCTGTTTTCATTATTCGGAGGATGGCCGAACTAAGCCTTTTTTGGCTTTTGATTTGATGGAGGAGTTTCGCTCTCCGGTGGTGGATACTTTTGTTTTGAAGGCGGTTAATAATTCGGCGGTGAAACCGGAGGATTTCGATTTTGTCCTGAGTACGGGGGGCGTTTATTTGGGTCGTTCGTCGAGGAATCGGTTTTTGAATTTCTTTGAAGACCGGATTAACGAGTCGGTTTCTCATCCAGAGGTACAATCTCCGGTTTCTTATCGGCGAGCGATCGAGTTGCAGGTTCGCCGTTACAAGCGTTCTCTTTTGCACGGGGATAACTACGAGCCTTTTTTGAGGCCGGCTTAGTTTTGTTAGTTTAAGTTTTCTAGTAGCGTCTTCTTTGGGGGATGCTACTTTTTTGCTTGCGAGGGGAGCTTTGATTTAGGGCCATTTTCTGCGGAGAAAATGCCCTTTTTTTTGGCCCGCGCTTCTAAGGCCCAGGTAAAATGTGGGGCCGAAAAATGGCTTTTGCAGTCAAAAAAAAGTTGCTTGGAGGGGTTGACAAGTAAAAAAATGTCGGTTATGATGTTTTTATCTTCTGAACCTCGAAAAATAAATATTTGTTTGTTTTTTATCATTTCTTATGCATTAGAAATGATTTACGAGTTGTTTTGCATCTTTGCATGACTTCCCGTCACGCACCTCGGCGAATGGCTGAAACCCTCTATTTTTCGTTGGACTGTGTCATTGCCAAGCCTGGACTGGCTTTGAGGTGTGTCAAAAGGTTGGGAAATTGATGGCCACCAGCTTTTTTTCTGGGGTATGTCGATTGCCCTATCTCAAACCTTTGCTGTGCAAGGGTTTCAAAATGGGTGTCTTTCAACTCGATATCCCCGCAAGGGGAATGCAACATGTCATGAGTATAATATATACGAGATATTATATCACTTTCAACTCGATATCCCCGCAAGGGGAATGCAACGTTTATAAACAATCCCCGCTCATTCATAAGCTTGGGATAAGGCTTTCAACTCGATATCCCCGCAAGGGGAATGCAACAAGTTTCGACCCAAGGAGTCCAAACGGCTCCTAATGAAGCTTTCAACTCGATATCCCCGCAAGGGGAATGCAACTATCACCACTGCACAGAGTACGATGAATAAAAAATACCTTTCAACTCGATATCCCCGCAAGGGGAATGCAACTTTCATTTTATCTTCATCTATCTCCTCGTCTGGCTTCTTCTTTCAACTCGATATCCCCGCAAGG
>CALKCV010000353.1 GCA_938083405.1 uncultured Microcoleaceae cyanobacterium
ATTCCCAATTCCCAATTCCCAATTCCCAAAAAGCAGTAAGATTTTGGACACAACTCTGCCGAGGATTGCTATATCTTAATTGTTAATTATTAATTGTTAATTATTAATTATTTACCTATCCTTGCAACTCTCTGATCCGGGCGATCGCATCCCTATACTCCCCTTCCTTCCCTTGCTGCTGGTACATATCCGCCGCCGTCTGATAATCCGTCAGCGCCCCCGATATATCCCCTATACTCCCATAGGCCAAACCCCGGTTGTAATAAGCAGAAGCTAGGTTGGGGTTGATTTTCAGCGTGGCAGTGAAATCGTCGATCGCCCCCTGCTTCTCTGCGATCTCCGCCCTGGCAACTCCCCGGTTATAATAAACCGATGCCAAATTCGGATTAATCCTCAGCGCTTGGGAATAATCCTGGATCGCCCCTCGCAATTCTCCCATTTCTGCCCTGGCAACGCCGCGATTGTAATATGCCGATAGCAGGTGGGGGTTAATCCTCAAAGCGCGATCGTACTCCCCGATCGCCCCTTTTTTATCTCCCAAATTAGAACGGGCAATGCCCAAATTATTATAAACAATTGCCGCATTTTTCGGAATTACTTGCAAGGCTAAATGATAATCTTTAATTGCCCCTTGATAATCCCCCAAAAGACGGCGAGAGCTACCTCGATAATTGTAGGCCGGGGCGATGTGGGGGTTGAGGCGAATGGCATCGTTAAAATCATCAAGAGCCTTTTCATAATTACCCTCTTTATAGCGGTCTATTCCCATACTCAAATAAGCATAAGACCTGGTCGTAGCATCCAGCAGAACATCTTGGGGTCTAATAGAAGTTTCTTCCTCCGGTTGTTGCTTTTTGGGAATAGGAATAAACAACCCATGCCCTTCTTCCGAACTTAAATTCTCCAGATAAATTTGCAAGCCTCCGCCATACAGCAGATCGTTAATACCCACAGAAGATTCCCCCCTCTCCATCGGGAAACGTTCGCTGGGCATAAACCCTGCTAAAATCGGGCGATACTCTGGAGTTGATTCGTTTATTTCTTCCTGAATCAAAATGCAAACTACAACTGCATTTTTCTCTATATCTTCATAATTAATCGACCATCTAACCCATTCCCTACTTCCACTAACCGCTTTAACTGCAATGCCAATTTCTTGATTAGAAGACAGGCAAAAATGAATTTTTGAGTCATTTCTAAGAGGTTCTTCTTTGCATACTTTACTCACAAAATCACCCAAACAAGCTTTGACTACTTCCTCCCCTAATTGTTTGGTCATATAGCTAATAAAAACATCTCTAAACTCGGGATATTCTCGATATTTTTCTGCCTCCTGCCAAGACCGCTTTTGTAATTGTTCTAATTTACTTCCGGAAATAATAGTTAATTCTCGATGTCTGCCCGGGGTTTCGCAATTTAGTAAATCTCCCGTTTTCAATCTGTGGATAAAGTCCAATTGTTGAGCTTTTAATAATAGCGTCCAGTCCATACTTCTTTCTGTTTTCTTTACTAATAAAGATAATTAAAATTTTGCACCCAATTAAACTAGATTCTTCGGCTAATAGATGGGTTATAGGGTGCATCTCAATTTTGAAGAAAACCAATAGTTGAGTGCATGCTTGTTAGTGGGAACGTTGGAACGTGGTTAGTCGCTGGGCGTTCCAACGTTCCCACTAACCACTGACATGCATGTATTAATTTTTTGGTTCTTTTACAAATATGAGATGCTCCCTCGGTTATATTTTCGCCCGCGTCCATAACGACGACCATCGTAGTCCGACTAAGCTATGCACTGGGAATATTATAGTACAGAAATTGATTTTTTTTGTTTTCTAGCAAAAAAGCCCCGAAGGCTAGCTAAATATTGAGCGATGCCCCAAGGGCGGCAGTGGGGCAAAGCATAAAGGATCTAAAAATTTCTGGTTTGACCGAAAAATCTATGCTTTTATGCTTTGCCCCCACAAGGGCGAGACTAACCATTAGAAAGGGTCATTGCTAATTATTAATTATTAATTGTTAATAGCAGAATTATTTTCTAAGATCCTACTAGCATTAAAAACAGCAATTAAAGCTACGCCAACATCGGCAAAAACCGCGCCCCAAATTGTCGCCATCCCCAGTATTCCCAAGATAATAAATAAACCCTTAACTCCCATGGCAAAGGCTATATTCTGCCAAACTATTCGCTGAGTTTTCTTGCCGATGAAAATTGCTTCTGCTACTTTTGAAGGGGCATCTGTCATAATTACGACGTCGGCAGTTTCGATCGCCGCATCGGCACCCATTCCACCCATCGCTATGCCCACATCCGCCCTGGCAATTACTGGGGCATCGTTGATGCCGTCGCCGACGAATGCTACTTTTGTTTTCTGGTTAATTAATGCTTCGATCGCCTCGACTTTATCTTCTGGCAACAGTCTGGCGCGATAGGAGCTCAAACCTAATTTATCTGCTACTTTCTCGGCGACGGCGCGGTCGTCTCCCGTCAGCATTACTGTTTCTGTAATGCCGAGTTTTTTCAGAGACTCGATGGCGGCGCCGGCATCTGGTTTGAGGCGATCGCCTATGAGAATATACCCGGCATATTTACAATCTACTGCTAAATGCACCGCAGTGCCTCCGACTTCGCAAATATCGTGTTCGATATTTTCCAGGTGCAAAAGGCGATCGCCACCGGCAATTACCGTTCGATCTTTAACCTTTGCCTTCACCCCGCATCCAGCTATTTCTTCATAGTCTTCCACTTGCCAATTTCCCAAATTGCCATTTTTTTCTGGCATTAAATTCAGCTTTTCTGCATGACGAACAATTGCTTTAGCAACTGGATGGTTGGAAAGAGATTCTACCCCGGCGGCTATTTCGATTAAATCTCCTTCCTTAAAGCCATTTTTGGCTACTATTTCTTTGACTTCAAAAACTCCCTCGGTTAAAGTTCCAGTTTTATCAAAAACCACAGTTTTTACGGCGGCTAAATCGTCGAGAAAAGTTGAACCTTTGACTAATATTCCTCGTTTCGCCGCGCCGCCGACTCCGCCAAAATAGCCTAGCGGGATGCTAATCACTAACCCGCAAGGACAGGATACTACTAAAACTATCAATCCTCGAACTATCCAATCCGCAGGTTCCGCACCGGCAATAAATAAGGGTGGGAGGAAGGCGATCGCTAAAGAAATAAACACTACCGCTGGCGTATAATATCGAGCAAAAGTTGTAATAAACTTCTCGGTTTTAGACTTTTTACTTTTAGCAGTTTCTACCAAGGTCAAAATGCGAGAAATCGAGGACTCCCCAAAAGCTTTAGTAACTCGGATTGTTAGGAGACCGTTTTGATTTAAAGTTCCCGCCAAAACCGTATCGCCGACAGTTTTTTCCCTCGGAACGGATTCTCCAGTTAGAGGAGAAGTATCGACGGAAGCTTTCCCTTCTATTACTTCGCCATCCAAAGGGATTTTTTCTCCGGCTTTGACTGCAACTATGCTGCCTGGTTCGACTGTTTCTGGGTCAACTTTTTCCAGGGAATTGCCAATCTTTAAATTAGCATAGTCGGGGCGAATTTCCAGGAGAGATTTGATGGAATTGCGAGAGCGTTTGACGGAATATTCTTGAAATAATTCGCCGATTTGGTAAAACAACATTACCGCCACTGCTTCTGGCAGTTCGCGAATGACGATCGCCGCCATTGTTGCTGCGGTCATCAAGAAGTTTTCGTCAAAAAATTGCCTTTTTAAGATATTGCGACCGGCACTAATAATAACGCCCCAACCGGTAATTAAATAAAGGGAAATAAAGACAAGATATTCAGCCCAACTGTAGGGGGTTGCGGCTAATTTGGCTTGAAAAATTAGAGCGAAAAGGTAGGCGATCGCTACTCCAACTAAAGGGAGGATTTCTTGTTTGAGATTTAACTGTTCTGGAACCAATTTTTGGGTCTTTGGCTCTGGGCCATTACCCTCTTCGTGGCCGCAAGCGCAGCAACCGTGGTGGTGATGACTTGTCATGGTTTTATTCTCCTGGCTAGAGGTAATTTGAGTTAAAAAAACTCGGTTTCTATTATAACTCAAAAATTTCAACCAATTAAAATATAAAAATGATTATGAATCTCATTGGAACGTTTGTAGTAATCAGGGAGAGCGATTGAATATTCGTAGTAATCCGGGAGCGCGATTGAATGTTCGTAGTAATCCGGGAGCGCGATTACTACAAACTTAAGCTAAATCGCTGAAGGGATTACTACCAAAAAGTTTTCGATTTTTAACAACATTAGTTAAATTGCCTCCTCAATCAAATAATTATCAATTGTTAATTGTCTTTCCGAGTTCTTTACTTTTTGTTTCTGTAATAGAAAAAGAGTAAAACGAACGCCAGCAGTAGCCATGAAGATCTTGCTTGTAGAAGACGACATTCGGATCGCCCATGCTTTAGCAGAAGCGTTGAGCGATCGCCACTAGATCGTAGATGCCGCCGAAGATGGAGAATTGGGTTGGGATTTTGTCGAAAGCGCCCCCTACGATATTGCTATATTAGCTAGATATCGAGCGTTATCGGGGTAAAGCATTACGATCGCTCCACCGCAGCCAACCAAGAAAGGCGATCGCTTTTGTTAGATGACTTAATCCCTACTACAGCACTAATATCTTCAACAGAGCATGACATCTCAATTGGCAAAATCTTCGCTGTGAAT
>CALKCV010000354.1 GCA_938083405.1 uncultured Microcoleaceae cyanobacterium
CTTTCCGGGATAAAGGAGGTTGCAGCCTTTGTCGCAGATGATATATTGGCAGATAGTTGTCAGTGTCGAGTTGTTGGTCTAACTCTCGAATTAGACTTAAAATCTCTTCATCCTTGGGTAGAACGCTCTCGGCCGAAGCAATTTCCTCAGATGCCGACTCGGAAACAGGGGACCAGTGGTATTGGCGCAAGAGTTCGAGATAATCGCTCAACATTTTGAGAGTGATTTCTTTAGCGTTACTATTAGATCGGTACTCCAGACACAAATATTGTCGTCCTAGATCGGTAAGCCAGACTTCTTTGATTTTTTTTTCCACAGCCGCCAGCAAGCCTCGCGCTACCAAACCTTGAATTACAGCTTGCCCTGATTCCCGTGGCAGCCCCGTCTTACCCTGAGTAATTGTACCATTAGAGCTTGCCTTGAGTACCTCCAGTTCTTCTGGGGCGAGCGGCAACTCTCCAAGGACATCTATATTATTTAGTAGAGATTTTCCAGCCGTGGCAATATTAATTTTTGTTACTTCTTCCCTCAGATCGACAAAGCCTCGCTCTTGAAGTCGGCGACATATGGCATCTCGCTGGTTCGCTTTCATGGCTGCTGAATTTTAGCGATCGCTGCCCTATAATTCTTAGAAGCGAGCAACTTTAAGAGAAATTTGAGTTCTTTCGCATCCATAAAAAAATTTTTGCTCCTGAGTTGCAATAATAAATAAATCTGTATTATTATTATCTATCGAATAGACAGACCTTGACAAATCTCTCTAAAAAAGTTAGAAAATAATCTTGGGATATCTGTAAAGCTTGCTACCTTCTATTAGTAGATCGCGCGGCAAGCGCTTCTAACGCGAAAAAAAAACCAGTAGGCTCGCTCTGGATGCCAGAACCTTAGAAGTTCGCGCATCTGACTGCTAAAAAAAATCTGCCAGTTTGGTAGAGAGCGATGTATTAGCCGACCGAGGGTTTAAGAGGGAAAATACCTAGTTTAGGTGCGCTTTTCCTTTTTTATTATAGTGGTGTGGTATGGTTATGTTTTGGCTTTGAAGTCGCTCAAAGGTTGTCCTTGAGAAATTGACTCAAGCCAGTCACACAGCGATAGTGGTTAGGCAAATACGCAACTAAAAAAAATTCACTCTGCCAAGGAGTGAAAATTGGCAGTAGTATGATAGAGTAAGTTGGCAAACATAATCTGGGTATGCTCAATAAATTGCCTTTGGCAAAAGCTAGCAACTAACCCACTAAAGCCAAAGGCGCATCGGATAGAATTAACCCGATCGCTAGCTCAAAAAATTATTGCTAAGTTCCCACCAAGAGCGCGTTAGCTTTTTCTCTAGAGCAGAAGCGATCTAGGGAGAATTCGCCATGTATTAATTTGTTGAAAAACCACGCGATCGGTATTCCAGCACTGGAAGAGATGAAGGGCTATGCGCCTCAAGTTAAGCGCGGTCGCGCTCGCAATCGACCGACTTGTTTATTAATTTTGAGTTGACAAAAAACTCAACTCATCACAGCAAATCTGAAAACCTAATTGAATAAAAAGGTAAAAACATTGGCTACCAGAAAAACAACACGATCCTCATCGACTAAGAAAACCGCCGCCGCCTCAGCAGCGAAGGAAGTAAATAATTTTGAGTCGTTATCAAAAAAGCTAGACGAGTTAGAAAAGCTCGAAGCAAGCTTGAAAAGCATAGAGCAGTCATTAAAAGGCGTACAAGATGACTTTAAAACTCAAATAGGGACCTTGCGTAAGGAAGTCTCTTCAGCCTCAAAGGTAGAGTCAAAGCCAGAACCGGAACCGGAAGCGGAAGCGGAACCGGAACCGGAAGCCGAACCTAAGGCTAAAGCAGCAAGCAAGAGCAGTCGCTCTACAAAATCAAGGAGCGGCAAGACCAGCAAGACCAGCAAGAGCAGCAAGACCAGCAAGAGTACGAGCAGCCGCTCGAAGTCGCGCAGTAAGCCCGCAGAACCAGAGCCAGCAATGCCAGTGGACGATTACGATAGTAAATCTCTGCGGCAACTCAAGGCGATCGCTAAAGAGCGCAAACTGCCCCGCTACGCTCGCATGAAACGGCCTGAAATTCTCGAAGCTCTCAGAAAAGCCGACGCCGGCTAACTAACCCAGGCGTGCATAGGGGATAAAAAGATCGCGACGTAGTGCAGGCATCTAGCCTGCACTATATCTGTTTTGGTTCTTAGCCAGAAAAGTTTTGAGCCCGAACTAAGGTTCGTCCAAATAAATAATGCAAGCGTAGCTCTACCTCCACGCAGTGGAACCCAAGAAAGCGATTGTAAGTAATTAATAATTAATAATTAATAATTAATAATTGGGGAGCGTTGCGCCATAAACGTTTAATTGCCGTTAACACAGGTCAATTGGCATCCCCAAGTTTTTGGGCAAATTCCGCCGGCCGCGACTACTTACTCTATAAATCTTGTCCGTGAAACCGGGTTTTACATTAATTGCGCAACTGGCGCACCAAATTAAAAGCAGGTGGTCGCAACCCTACTGGTAACAGGGATAAAGTCAATCCGATCCAAGCTTTGGATGGGGAGAAAGATTTGGCATCCCAGACCATTTGCCTTCCTGTGTCAGTTTCCCCTGTTTCTATGAGGCGAAGTCCCAAGAGTAATTTTGTTTCTGCAAGACGCGATCGCCTCACCGACTCCAATTTATCCGAAGAGAATTTAAACAGCTCTAAATAATTCACTTTATCAGCTAAATAAGGAATCGCTCGATTAATGCCTTGTTGTTCGGCGTGGAAGCGATATTCCATCAACCTTTCCGGCAAATAATAAGCATTTTTTCCTGCATGGGCCAAACGCACCAACAGATCGTTATCCTCGCAATTTTGGATATTGGGCCGCATAAATCCCATTTCTTCTAAAGCTTGTCGGCGGAATAAAGTCGCCCCAATTTGAAAGCTTTGGTCGATAAAAACTACTTCTAATAAATTCTCGACTCTTCCTGGTGGCAGTTTAGTTCTGCTCCATTTTTGAGAATTTTTAGCCGTTGCAGCTTCGTCCCTTTGGTTGTTAATATCGATTACCCAATGGTCGGTGCCAACAAAATCGATTGTCGGGTTTTGCTCTAAAATAGCAGTAGTTTTGGCTAAAAAATCTGGTACGAGGCGATCGTCGTCATCAAATTTAATAAAATATTCACCCGTTGCCGCCTCGAACCCAGAACGCATATTATTGCTTTTACCAATATTCTGAGGATGGCGAAGATAGCGGATGCGGGAGTCCGTCAACTGGGACATCATTTCCGGTGTTTTATCGGTCGAACCGTCATCGCAGACAATTAATTCCCAATCTTGATAGGTTTGTTGGCGGACGCTTTCAATAGCAAATTCTAACAGTTCGACGCGATTGTAAGTGGGAATCGAAACGGTAACTTTAACCATAGTTAAAAACTGCTTGACTAAACTATTCGTACCCTTTTAAAATTTTAACTCAAATTTTTTCCATTCCGTCAAAGGTATATTTGTCGATACACTTGCTTATAGTTTTTTCTTGATGTTATCGAAAATATTGAATGCTTGCGGCTAATTATTCTGATTTTTCAGGTTCGACAATCCAAGCATAATTTTCCACATTTTAAGGAAGGTAGCTAACAGCCGTGGCTTTTGAAAAAATACTCGACTTAAAATAAAATTTATACCCTACTTCATCTCGGTCAGGTTAAGCTCGTTAAATTGGCTATCGCTCTCTACTGCCAAATAGTTTCTAAACATTTCTTGGCTTGTTCGGATTCATTTTTGATAAACGCTTCTGGACGTTGATATTCCTTGACTATTTTCTCCATCCGGTCTAGTCTAATCTCTTCCATAAAATCTACTCTTCTCTCCTGTGGCAGTACCCCTGTTTTTTTAATATAGTTGTCAATTTTAGTTTCGACTTTTTGGATTCCTATATTGGGGACTCCTAAAATGTCAGCAATGATAATGGAGTGCAGTCGGTTTCCGAGGTGAAAGTCCATTTCGCTTAAAATTTTTATAAATTCTTCGGGTTCTTGCCATGAATGTAATTGGCAATTCTTCTCCGGCAGATACTTTTTTAAAAGTTTATGAAACTGATTGTCATTTTTTTCGTCTCCTACATGACAGGGAAGTAAATGAATAACTGAGTTATATTTTTCAATAACTGGAATCAACTGTTTAGCATAAAACTCTCCTCTGCTTTCTCCCCACCAAAATTTACCTTAAAATGAAATATTTCTTAATTCAGAGCGTTTTTTTTGTACGATATATTTTTCGTAAAAACTGAGTTCTAAAAAAGCTAAATCTCCACCCAAACAAATCGATCTGATATGTTTGAAATTATTCCGAGCAAGTTCATAAGAATAAGGGTCTCTCAAATATAGCAGATAGGATTTGTCAAATAGCTCGTAGCTGTCTGAATTAATCCCTTCCAAACCAACGCCAATAAATCCAAACCCTTTGCCCGTTAATTGGGATAAAGCTCGCATCCTCAATAAATTTTGGGGCCTACCGTCAATATTTAATGTACCCCCTCCCCAAAAGATATAATCGCTGCGTAAAATTAATCCCAGTTTACGAATTTTTGACAAGCTTGATTCGGTAAAATAAAGAACTTTTTCACTGGTTTTTGGGTAATAATTTTCCTTGCAAAAAACAAAAATTTTGCCTACGTTAGACTTTCTAGCAAAATAATTAGTTAGCTGTTTTACAAACAAATCATCGCCGATAATTCTTTGTCCGTAATACCCCATCAGCAGAATGTTCATTGCTTTTCTCGTGTAATGTTATAGAACTTAGCGATCGCACTCAGTTTCGCAAGCGACGTGCAAATTTCTTATGAGGCTTAAAATGTTATTCTTAAAACTGCCTAAATGTCGTAGGTTAGAAAAAGTTGCACTTAGCGCAATAATTTCAACTTACTTTTAAACCAATTTCTGAGGAAAACAGATGAAAATTTTAATCATTTCTTCAACATTTCCCTATCCTCCGAGCAGAGGCGGCACCCAAGTCAGGACATTTAACCTGTTCAAATATTTGTCTCAACGACACGATATTACCTTAGTAACACAGCGATCGCCAGATGTCAACGATGCCGAAATCGAAGAATTACGCTCCCAAGTTGGAGAACTGGCCATCTTCGATCGCCCCTCAGACTCGGAAGCCACCAACGGACTAAGAGGAAAAATCCAACGCTTCGGCAACTTTTTGCTCGAAGGCACTCCCCCCAACGTCCTGAGTGTCTGCTCCCGAGCAATGCAAAACTGGATCGATGAATTTGCCCTGGCAGGCAAATGCGAGGCTATAACCTGCGAACACAGCGTCAACGAAATCTATGTCCGCCCCCAATGGCAACAAAAAATAAAGACTTTAGTAAATGTCCACAGTTCCGTATATGGCACCTGTCGGCAGCAGTTGGCAACGGGCACTAGCGAAAACCCCTTGCGAGACAAACTCATTCTGCCCCTTCTCTACCGCTACGAAAAACGCTACTGCTCTAAATTCTCCTGTATTGTGGCAACCACGGAGGATGACGGAAAACAACTGCAACAATTTAACCCCAACAGTAAAATAGCCGTAATTCCTAACGGAGTTGACTTTGAGTATTTTCCCTATCGAAGCGCCGACCCTGGTGGACATCAATTGATTTTTATCGGCGCCATGGATAACCTACCTAATATTGATGCCGCTCGCTTTCTCAGTTTAGAAATCTTACCCCAGATACAGCAGCGCTACCCTTATACCACTCTCGCATTGGTTGGGTCAAAACCAGTCCCACAAGTAGAAGAATTAGCAACTCGTCCTGGAATTACTGTGACAGGTCGCGTCCCTTCAATGGCAGAATATTTGCATCGAGCTACCGTCTGCGTCATACCCATGCGTACTGGTTTTGGAATAAAAAATAAAACCCTCGAAGCAATGGCCACCGGAACTCCAGTAGTGGCCAGCGATCGCGGCTTAGAGGGCTTGCCAGTGGACGGCAGTGATGTACCATTAACAGAATTACGAGCATTGCGAGCAAACCGAGTAGAAGAGTATGTAGAGGCCATCAGTCGCTTATTTGAAGACGAGGACTTAAGACAAAAACTGTCCCGCAACGGGCGATCGCTCATCGAAACTCAATACACTTGGTCCGCTCAAGGTCAGCGCTACGAGCAAGTATTAGTGGAATAATGGCAAACAAAACACTTAAATCCCGCAAACTCAAACCCCGTCCCCCAGGCACCACAGGCAACTTAACCCAAGCAAACAGCCAACCGCCCAGGGGGCGTCGTCGAAGTACAAAATCTCCAGCCAAACGCCATGAAGCATCTACCCTTCGCCGCCAGAAAGCTAGGTCGGCCAAGGAAAGTTCTAGTCCTCGTTCCTCCCGGTCGAAATCCCTATCGAGGCCCTGGGGTAAATGGATCGCCGATTGGTTTGGAATTAGCTTTTTATTCGGCTTTTCGAGTCTCGTAGCTGGTGGTGCTTGGGTAAGCGTGCAACTAATCGTCGATCCCAATGCAGTGAATTGGTTAAATGGGTTATTACCGGAGTGGATCCCCATAGAACTAGGTAGCGACGAATCCCTACAAAGCTTCTCCCAAATAGAAGACAATATCCGCAAACAAGGACTCATACCGGGGAAAACCATACCCCTTCCCAAAGCAGTCTCCACTGGCACGGGAGAATCAGATCTGCTGCTGCCAGTAATCGAAGAAAGTTCCCAGAGAACTTCCTTAGTTTGTCCGAGCCCTTGTCAAGAAATTGTCGAACTGCGAGTGTACGAATCGTTTCGCTCTCCCTATCAAAGATTGGGAAGCAAACCATATTTTCGCATGGTGCAGCAAGTCTCTGTCCAAAAAACTCCCGGTTCTTTTGAGAAGCCTTCCATTCTTAACTCTATAAAAGATAAAGCCGACGCAAACACCGGAGCGATGACTAATTTGCGTCCCTTCCAAGGAAAAGTGCCTGCGGCGGGAGTTTGGTTTAACCTCAGCGGTCAACAATTGCAGGGTAACAGAACCATTCCCTACGGAAAAATAATACACTACAACCCAACTCACAACCACCTGAGCCTGATGCTGGAGTGGACGAGCCAAGCTGGACAAGCTCCTGTATGGCAGGAAATTACTGGGGGCGGCGATCCAGAGTTAGTGGTGGAGCAAACTATTGGTTTGGAGCCGCATTTTGATATTTATGAAGTTAAGCCCCAGGAATTTTTACCCCATCCAATTAAATTAGAAGCTATTTCCCTCGAAGAAAGGCTAACAAGCGATCGCGACTATAGAGATGCTTTGAGCTTTGCTCGTAGCGGACTTTGGTCCGAGGCCCTGGCATTGCTAGAACCTCTCAAGGAGCAAGTGTGGGATAAAGAACAAGAACCAGACTCGGCAGAATGGCTGCCAGGGGCTCGGGCTCAGTTGGACTCGATCGAGTTTCACGCTCTTATTACTAAGGCTCAGGCCAATGCTGCCTGGGCTTCTCCTTCTCAAAAGGTCTTGGCGGGTTTGCTCGACGGTCGCTGGGGCGAAAGTTTGGAGGTTTTTGAGGCAGATTTGGGTAATAGTGCTGATATTGCCGGCTTGCTAAAAATTGATTCCGGTCGCCTCTGGAATAGAGTAGAGGCGGCTTTGAGGGTAAATGGCGAAAATGAAGGTGCTAAGGCTTGGGGGGCTTTGATTGTCGCGAGTAAGGAAGGGCCAGAAGCGGCGATCGCTTGGTTAAACCGACAGCCCGACACCAGCAAGGAAACTAAGGCGAGAATAGACCGCTTGCTGGAGTTATTGGAGAGGGCGATCGCTACGTCCGAGTTATTGAAAGATCATAAAAGTCAGCTCGTTGGCTCGGTTTCCCCAATAAAGAGTATTAATTCTGCTGAGTGGGTGCAACCGACTAACGGCAATGGCTTGAAATTATCTAATAAAGAAGTATGGTATCAGATTCAGGTGGCGAGCTTCCACGATGCCAGATCGTGGAGGCGCGAACCTTTTGGGGGGTTGCAGTCGAACCAGAGCGTCTATGTCCAATGGCTCTGGCAGCAACTTGGTTTCCACAATAATCCCGAAATTCAGATTGGCGTGTGGACTGCTGACGGACAGCAAAAAACAACTGTAGCTACGGTGAAGGCGCTGAAAGTTTCCCAAGGTTCTATTCAAGTCTTGGCTGCTGCTACGCCAATTGTTTCTGGCAGCGGTGAGGACGGAGTGCCAGGGCCTATTGCTCTTACTGCTTCTTCTCTGGAATTTTTACAGCCTACTCCGATCGCTTTGGGGACTTTGAGCCGCCAAAATCCTCGTTGGGTGGCGGATATGTTGCCTGCTATTTGGGTAGAGTTACAGGCCGCCGGTTTGTTAGAAAGCGGGCCCTTGCCCGATCTGGGGACGATCGCTGCTGATTTGGGTAATTGGGTGGTGCAAGCGATCGATCTGACTGGGAATAATTTGCCGGAGTTAATGCTGACGGTGGA
Organism: uncultured Microcoleaceae cyanobacterium; assembly: GCA_938083405.1. Classification (GTDB taxonomy): domain Bacteria; phylum Cyanobacteriota; class Cyanobacteriia; order Cyanobacteriales; family Microcoleaceae; genus CALKCV01. Next base: position 8,424 of record CALKCV010000354.1, read on the forward strand.
TGACGATAATTTGGCTTCTTTAGGAGGTTCGCTCAGTAGCAGTTATTCGAGGGATGGCAAATCTTGGCCTCGAACTATGATTTTTTCTGATACGGGAACTTTAATTTATAGCGAGTTTACTACTAATTCCCAGCAGTTTTTGACCGGTCTTGCCAATTTGGGGGATGGGGGCCCGGTGGCGCTGGTATTGGACGAGCCTAAAAATTATACTCTCCAACGCTGGTCGGGGACTAGGCAGAGGTTTGAGTAGTTTCTTCTTTCTATAAGGCTATCGCCTTTTGGAATGACTGGAAGGCGATTTTTTTGTGAAGGTTGGAGTTGTGGCCGGCGATCGCTGAAAAAACGATCGTAGTAGCGCCACGCAGCTAAAATTGTGGGTAAAAATCTTGATGCTCTTTGTTAATTGTTAATAGTTAATTGTTAATGGTAAAGAACATACAATTAACAATTGACAATTGACAATTAACAGTAGGGTGCGCAGCGCGCACCAAACACAAGCCCCAAATATTTACCCACAATCGGACTATGGTTGAGATAATAACTATTGAAAAGAGCGATCGGAGCGTACTAGATATTATTAGAGCCCTAGATGAGTATTTAAACGCACTATATCC
>CALKCV010000355.1 GCA_938083405.1 uncultured Microcoleaceae cyanobacterium
GAGCTACGAGGGAGCTAGTTTACGAAACTCGCACCGGGATTAATCATCTGTGTCGTCCGAGTCTTGGCGAGAAGGAAAGACAATATGATGGAACCATTTGCCTACTTGGAGGATGCTTTGTTCCAAACGCAACATAACTAGGTCCAGCCATTCCAATAATTGCTCTAAAGGGTGTTTGACATATCCCACGGATACCGAGTTTGCTTCTAAAAAGTCGGGTTGGTACTCCAGGCCATCCCCGTTGTTATCCCTATCCCCAGATGCAGAAACAACCTGGAGATTGACGCTAGAAACAGATTTGAGACTCGGCTGGTTCGATGTCGGCAAAGACAAAGAAACGTTTGCCCACAAATTCACCGTCTCCGTCAACTCCCAGCGACGAGACTTTGGCTGTTTGGCAAGTTGTTTTTTCTTATTGGCAAGTTGTTTTTTCTTAGCCGCTACAGTTCTTTTCGACCTTGTCGGGGCCGAATATTCTGCCCCAGAACCCTTGTTTGCTGTTGCTTTGCGGGTTTTTGGGGCCGCCCCAGTCGCTACTGCAGCTTGCTTTTCTTTTTCTAACTGCGCTTTTGTTGCTTTGGCACCGACAGAAGAAGACTTGGAGGAAAACTTAACAGCCCCTAGCTCTTCGAGGTATTGTAAGTCGTCTTCTTCCTGGGAAGGTACTAATCCTCCTAACCCAAATAGGGGGGCCATTGGATAAAAATATTGCTTGAGAAAACCTCGCCAGATGCCCTCGGTGGGGACTTTGCTTTTTGGCAATAGTTTTTCCGCTGAAGGCGAGTGCCACTGCCCTGACGAGGTTGGGGTTTTGCTTTGGATATCCAATACTTGCGCAATTTCACCTTTTTCTAATGCGGCGATCGCTGCGTCTAAAAATAGCAATAAGGAACTCTGGGAAAGACCCATTAAAGGTTGAAGCTTGGGCGCGGGGCCTTCATTTTCCCAATTTTGGCTTAATTCCTCGAAGCGCGGGTTGGGGTTAAAGATTACCAGAGAGCTACTCGCTGCTTTCTCATTCTCTGGGGGAGTATAGGTATCCCGTATGCTGGCCAAGCTCGATTCTTCAAATAAATTGGCCTTAACTGCCACGGGACTGGTTTCGACCCAGGCCAACATTTGCCACCATAACTGGGTTGGGCCAGCCTCTTGATAAGCTATTCGGGCGCAGGGTTCGAGTTCGCGGTTTTGGGGCTTTTGTTCGAGTTGTTCTTTTAAGCGGCGATCGCGTTGGTAGCATAATATTTCTAATAACATCCGTCGATTTAGCCGCTGTTGCCGTTCGGGGCTCAATACGTCCAATACTTTATTGCCCGTCGTTACCAAGACTAAATTTCCGTTGTCCAGACTGCACGCTATTCCCACAATTACGGTATAAGGCGCTGTTTTGCTATTGCTCTTCATACCTCGGTGGTTCGCCGCCCTGCGCATTTTTACTTCCCAAAAGCGGGCTCTAATATATTTGTTTGTACTCTTTGCCGGAATTTCCTCGTCCCCGGTTTTTCTGACACTTTCTCGCCCCCCATCGGCAACGGGCCCCTCGTTTACTAATTCTGCTGCCAAATCTAATACTTTTCTGACCGGCCTGTCCCGTGGGGGGCCTTCGAGTTCTGAAGTTTTTTCGATTTCTTCGTTGACAAATTCGTTTGCTTGTGGTAACAGCTTTTCCGCTTGCTGTTGCAGTCGCTTGACGCTTAAGCGGATCGTCTGGACTGCTACATAAACAGGGTAAACTACAATTTGTGTCGTCGTAGCGGTGGTGTATTTGACCTGGTTTAACGCCCGTTCAAATTTGTCGGCCGTCTTTTGATATTGGTTGGCTAAAAAGTTAAATAACTTGCTTTTATAAGGACCAGAATGAGTCGAAGTCATGGTTCTAATTTTAGATTTTTGCTTATGTTGCTAGAACAGGCGTCTCGCCTGTTATCCGAAACTTTGGAACGTTGGCCAGAAAAGTCTGTTGACAAATATGATATGCAGCCGAAATTAAAGAGGGAGCGCCCAGGGAGATAATTTGAAAAACTTCTTTTATTTTGACCGTCGGTATAATTATTAGTAAGATTAGAAGCCATTTAGGCGAGGGCGGCTCAAGTTTTAATGATTACATACTAGCAAACATCGGCAAAAATTATGGAATTGTCGCCAGCAGAAATAAAAGAAGCGATCGAAAAACTGCACCAGCTAACCAGACTCGATATCCAGCATCAATGGCGATACTCGGAGGGCGACATTGCCGATGGGGCGATCGCTACTACGGACGGTTGGCCGACTGCCTCTGCCAACGAAAAAGGACACCTCCCCTGGGGGCGGGGGCAGAAAGTTCTCTGGTTGAGGCAAGATTTAATCCTTCCCGAAAACCTCAACGGTTATTTTATAGCTGGTTTATCCTGCCGCTTGGCATTGAGATGGTGGGCAGAACTTGCGGATATTTTTGTTAATGGAATTTTAGTACATACTGGCGATTTATTCGACTGTTATATGAGAGTTTTACTAACTCCATCTGCAGTGCCGGGAGAGACAATAAAAATAGCTTTGCGCTTAATTAGTCCGGGGCACGACGATGGTGCTTTAGTTAGTTCTCGTTGCGAATACGAAATCTTAGATAATCCTCATTTAGTACCGAGTTTTATTGCAGATGAATTGGCAGTATTGGAAGAGTATTTTAAAAAGGTTAGCCTCGGTGGCGAGGAAGGATTAAACTATCTAAAAGCTTCAATAAAATTAATAGATTGGGAGGCGGTTTCTAATAGAGATAGATTCGAGCGATCGCTCTCTCTATTCCGAGATAAATTATTAGAATTAACTGATGAAAAGCCGCAAAATAACAATCCCAAAAGCTTAACTATAAAATTATTAGGTCACGCTCATTTAGACTTGGCTTGGTTATGGCCTGTTAAAGATACTTGGGAAGCGGCACAAAGAACTTTTGAATCTGCATTAAATTTACTGCAAGAATTTCCAGAATTAATCTTCACTCATTCCACTCCCGCGCTTTATCAATGGATAGAAGAAAACCGCCCGGATTTATTCAAACAAATTCAAGAACAAGTTGAGAAAGGTAAATGGGAAATAGCAGCAGGTTTGTGGGTGGAACCGGAATTAAATATAATTTCTGGAGAAGCGATCGCCAGGCAAATTCTCTACGGTCAGCGTTATGTTAAAGAAAAGTTTGGTCTAGTTTCTACAGTGGCTTGGTTGCCGGACAGCTTTGGTTTTTGCTGGCAGTTACCGCAGTTTCTCAAAAGCGGCGGCATCGAATATTTTGTCACTCAAAAAATGCGTTGGAACGATACCACGAATTTCCCTTACGAATTGTTTTGGTGGCAGGGGCTAGATGGGAGTAAAATATTTAGTTTTATCTCCCCCCCCATCGGGGAAAATATCGAACCAGTGAAGATGGCGAAATATGCTTGCGAGTTCTCCAGGAAAACTGGTTTGAAGGAGGCTTTTTGGTTGCCGGGAGTGGGCGATCGCGGCGGCGGCCCCACTAGGGATATGTTGGAAGTGGCTAGGAAATGGCAAACTTCTCCCTTTTTCCCGCAATTAGAGTTTGCGACGGTTGAAGATTATTTAACTTCTCTTCTGGTACGAGAAATAAAAACAAAAGAAGTAGCTTATCCGGTTTGGAACGACGAACTTTATTTAGAGTTTCATCGAGGCTGCTATACGACCCACGGCGACCAAAAGCTTTACAATCGCCGCTGCGAAAATTTGTTATATGAAGCTGAGTTATTTGCTTCTATCGCGGCGATCGCTACTGGGGCAAGCTATCCGAAAGATGAGTTGGAAATTGCTTGGAAAAAGGTTTTATTCAATCAGTTTCACGATATTTTGCCGGGGTCGGGAATTGCGGAAGTTTATGTGGATGCTAATTTGGCTTGGCAGGAAGCAGAAAAGGTCGGTTGGGAAGTATTGGAGAATGCTTTGTCGGCTATTGGCGATCGCCTTCTTCTCTCGCCGCCAAGAGAACTTCTACGGAAGCAAAACTCCGAAGAAAATCCTTCGAGCATTAAACCGATTGTGGTTTTTAATCCTCTTAATTGGGAGCGATCGCCTGTAGTGGCAGTTTCTCTCCCAGATTCCACCCCGTCCTGGCAGTGGCAAGTTTGGGATGATTCGGGACTGTTGCTGGAGTCGCAAATATCTGCCGCTGAGAGTTATTATACTCAAACCAATACTCGGAGTCATACTCAAAACAACGGTCCCGCGTTGCTATTTTTAGCAAAAAAGGTGCCGGGGGTTGGATACCGAGTCTTCTGGTTGCGGGGCTGGGAGGCGGAAAGTGTTGATTTATCTAGCTTCGAGGGGGGCAAGCCTCCAACAAGACAGAGCATGACCCAAGATACTACTAAAAACTTATCAAAATCGGGCGGTGTTGTCAAACCAGTTAGTTTGCCAGAAAAAGATAGGGTTTTAGAAAACGAGTTTTTGCGGGTATTAGTGGATGGTAAAACAGGCGATTTGGCGAGCATTTTTGATAAAGTTTATTGTCGGGAAATATTGAAATATTCCGAGGGAGAAAGTCAGTTGCAAGCTTTTGCAGATAGCGGGCAATATTGGGATGCTTGGAATATCGATCCTGACTACAGCCAGCATCCTTTATCTCCACCCAAATTAAAGGATATTTATTGGGTGGAAAAGGGCGATTTGCGCTGGCGCTTGCGGGTTATTAGGGATGTAGAAAATTCAGAGTTTTGTCAAGATTATGTTTTGGAGCGGGGCTCGCGAGTTTTGAAGGTGGAAAATCGGGTTGATTGGCAGGTAGATCGGGTTATGGTGAAGGCGGCTTTTGCTTTTAATGTCAAGAGCGAACGCCTGACTTATGAGATTCCTTGCGGGGTTATGGAAAGACCTACTCTACCTAATTCTCCTGGGGAAAAAGCTAAATGGGAAGTACCGGCTTTGCGTTGGGGGGATATTAGCGAGGATGGTTATGGAGTTAGTTTGTTGAACGATTGTAAGTATGGTTACGATTTTGATGGCGATCGCCTGCGTTTGACTTTGTTGCGAGGTTCTACTTGGCCGGATCGTGAAGCAGATCGGGGAATTCATTATTTTACTTATGCTATTTATCCTCATTTTGGTAGCTGGCAAAATGCCGGTACTGTCCGACGGGGTTGCGAGTTGAATTGGCCTTTGTTGCCACGGGTTATGTCTTTTATTTTTAACGGAAAACATGAGGTTAAGTCTGAAGTTAAAGAGAAGTTGTTACCGCCAACGAGTTGTTTTTTAAGCTTTTCTGCG
>CALKCV010000356.1 GCA_938083405.1 uncultured Microcoleaceae cyanobacterium
TCTTGACAAATCCCAGCTAGTAGGAATCGATTTTGATTCTACTAATTTAGGAGTCAGTCTTGAGTTTACATTCGGTCCAGAAGGAAGAGATATTATCGTTCAACTTTTCCAACTCGTACATTTTACTATTTCCAAAGAACCCGACGATAACGATGGTTGTTTTTTTGTAGGGGAAGTTGCTTTAAATCCTCTTAAAGATGGCGGAGAAAAAATATTATCATCGTTGCTTTATCCCCTTCAAGAAAAAAATGGTAATGTTGCTTCATATCCAGGTCGAAAAATGTTTCATTTTCATCTGGAAGGAGGTGTCTGTATCGAGGCAGTTTGTGGGGCGTATGAAATTTTTCAACAAGTCGAGAATAGTTAACATTTTCGTAGTAGGGTGCGCGCCGCAAACAATCAGAAAAATAGTTTTAACAACACTAAAAATTGCCACGATGGGTTAACTATAAAACCAATAATTTAACTCTTAAAAACCCCCCCATCGCTGCGGACAATTAAAACCTTAAAATTGCTTGCTACCAAACAATTACCCACTACCCAAATAAATTATTAATGACAAGATTAATTCACGACCAATTTGCCAAACAATATCTCAAGGAGTTATTATCTTCGAGAGGCAACGTCGAAACCAGTCGCGACGTTACTGGAGAGGCGCGACAAATAGATGTATTTTTCGTACCATTTGCCGAACCCCCAAAAAATGTAACTCCTCTAGGTCTGTTGGATAAGATAGCAACAACATCCTGCGTTTTTGAACCGTTCAGAAACCCCATTACTCGCAGCGAAATTAGGAGTTGTATGGGGAAACTATTCGACGTTTGTGCGGAAAAAGAGCGGGAAGCGAGGACGGAAAAGCGGAAAATTACGGAAGACGAATTGCCGGTTTTATGGTTGCTAACGCCGACAATTTCCCAAACAATTACCACAGAATTTAACGCTAAGTCCGATACGAAGAATTGGTTGGAGGGAGTTTATTCTTTGGGAGAGGGTTTAAAGACAAAAATAGTCGCCATTCATCAATTACCTCGAACTCCAGAAACTCTCTGGTTGAGAATGTTGGGAAAAGGGAGGGTGCAGAGGGATGCAATGTCAGAATTAAGAGGCTTATCTGCTGAAAACCAAATTAATTTTACCGTGCTAGAATTAGTTTATAATCTGCTGACCAGATTAGAAGTATCCCAAGAACTAGATCGAGAAGATAGGGAGTTAATTATGGAGCTATCGCCAATTTATCTGCAACGCTTAGAAAATGCTACCCAACAAGGTTTACAACAAGGTTTACAACAGGGCGTGCAACAAGGTTTACAACAAGGAAAACGCATAGTTGTTGAAAATTTATTGCGAGTCCGTTTTGGTTCTCTCGACGATGAATTATCTGCAATTATAGAGCCACTTGTTGAATTACCTGTTGAGGAGTTTACTCCATTGCTGGTGCAATTATCTCGCGAGGAATTATTGGCTCGTTTTCCCAATTAAACTGTTTTTAATGGTAGAAAGGAGCGTTTTTTGAGGCGATGTTGCATCCGCGTTGCGGATGCAACATCGCTCCCATCATACCAGTATAATACCCGGCGAGAAGTTAAACATTACCCTGTTAATTATGTAGCAAAAAACCCTCTTAAAGATGGCGGATAAAACATCCGATCGTCGTTGCTTTATTCCCTTTAAGAAAAAAATGGTAATGTTGCTTCATATCCAGGGCGACAAATGTTTCATTTTCATCTGGAAGGAGGTGTCTGTATCGAGGCAGTTTGTGGAGCTTATCAAATCTTTCAACAAGTATAAAATAGTTAACATTTTAGTAGGGTGCGCATCGCGCACCATCATTACCACCTATTACCTATTACCTATTACCTATTACCAAAGATTATGAGTAACAAAATTGAAACCGAAAAGTTTATTAAAAACCTAGAAAGAGTCGCCAAGGTTAGAGCCAGGGTAGCGACCAATTTAAACAAAATAGCTACAACTTTAGAAGGGGCAGAATTAAAAGGCAAAAAAGCTTCTGGGGGCTTGGGTTTTGAAAGAGAAATAGAAGATATTAAAGCCGCCAGTAAAAACTTGCGCGAAGGCGTATTTCGCTTGATGGTTTTGGGCGACATGAAGCGCGGCAAAAGCACTTTTCTTAACGCATTAATAGGCGAAAATATCCTGCCTAGCGATGTTAATCCCTGTACCGCTTTATTAACAGTTCTGCGCTACGGCCCGGAGAAAAAAGTTACCATTCATTTTAACGACGGCAAAAGTCCCCAGACCCTCGATTTTAAAAGCTTTAAGCGCAATTATACCATCGACCCCGCCGAGGCTAAACAATTAGAAAAACAGAAAAAAGAAGCTTTCCCCGATGTCGAATATGCGGCGATCGAATATCCTTTAACTATCTTGGAAAAAGGCATCGAAATTGTCGATAGTCCCGGTTTAAACGATACGGAAGCCCGGAACGAATTGTCTCTTGGTTATGTTAATAATTGCCACGCCATTCTATTTGTAATGAGGGCGACTCAACCTTGCACTTTGGCAGAACGTCGCTATCTGGAAAATTACATTAAAGGTCGCGGTTTGAGCGTTTTCTTTTTGATTAATGCTTGGGACCAGGTTAAGGAAAGTTTGATAGACCCGGATGATGAGGAGGAATTAGAAGAGTCAGAATATCGACTGCGCAGGGTTTTTAAAGCTAATTTGGAGGAATATTGCGTTGTAGAAGGTCATAATATTTATGAAGAAAGGGTTTTTGAGTTATCTTCAATTATTGCCTTGCGCCGCAGGTTGAAAAATGCTTCTGCTTCTTTGGATGGTACCGGTTTCCCAGAATTTATGGGGGCGTTGAATGCCTTTTTAAATAAAGAAAGAGCGATCCAGGAATTTCGACAGGCGAGAACTTTGGGCAGGCAGGCAAATACTCATGTAAAAGAGGCGATCGCTCGTCGTTTGCCATTATTAGAACAGGATGTTAACGAACTAAAAGAAAGGATTAGTTCCGTGGAACCAGAGTTTGAAAAACTCACCGAAATAGGCGATAGTTTTCAAAAAGAAATTAGAGAAGTTCGCGATAGTAAATCAACGGCGATCGCCGACTCTTTCCACGATTACGTCCTCAAATTGGGCGATACTTTCGAGGCCGATTTTTTCCACTATCAACCAGACTTAAATTTCCTCGATTTCTTCTCCCCAGGAAAGCGAGACGCTTTTGAAAAAGACCTAGCAAATGCTTTTGAAAAATACATCAACGATCGCCTCGCAGCTTGGACGGTTACGGTGGAACAAAAGATGGATGCGGCTTTTTTACAATTATCTCGCCGGGCGGCACATTATGGCGCTTCTTACACTAAAGTTACTGACAAAATAACCGAAAAATTAACCGGTCAAAAAGTTAAAAGTTTTTCCAGCAATTCCCCAGAAGATGATGCTCCACCTTGGGCAAAATGGGCGATGGGATTGTTTTCTTTAGCCCGAGGAAATCTGGCAGGAGTTGCAATGGCGGGGGCAGGTTTTGATTGGAAAAATATTCTCTTAAATTTGATAACCGTGGTCGGAGTAGGCGGTATTATTGCAACCGTTACTGGCATAACTTTAGGTCCTGTTGGTTTGGCTTTATTGGGTTTGGGCGTGGGAGTTATGCAGGCAGACCAAGCTAGAAAACAGTTGGTTCAAGCTACGAAAAAAGAGTTGGTAAAACATCTTCCACAAGTAGCGCAGGAACAGTGGCAACCGGTTCGCGATGCGATAAAAGAGTGTTTCGATGCTTACGAACGAGAAGTGACGGAAAGGATTGATGATGATATTAAGTCGCGTCAGGCGGAGTTGGATAATTTGTTGAAGCAAAAGGAGGAAAGGGAAATTAATCGCGAGGAAGAATTAGCTCGTCTTAATAAGTTGGAAACTGATGTTTCTGGGGAGTATGAAAAAATTGAGTCTGTTTATCAGGCTTTTTTGAAGGCGGTAGGTTAATTAATAATTAATAATTGGGTTAGTGGGTTGGCGATGGGGTTGATTTGCTCGGTGGAGATTTTAAGAAACCGGGTTTTTTGGAAAAACCCGGTTTCTGGCGGGGGAAGGGATTTGTGTTTGAGGGGCGATCGCTGTAAGCAATAAGCTCGCAAAGCGCAAGCAATAACCTTACCAGCTAACATTTCCTTTTTTATGTTAAGGTCGTAACTGCCAAGAATATCCTAAAAGATTGAAGCTATGTCTGAATTGACATCAATGCCAACCGCTCAAACAATTACAAAAATTAGCTCCTTTGCGGAAATTAGGGAGTGCCCGACAACTCGGAGCAAGTCTCTGTACGCCACCGTAGAGTTTAGGCCAGGACAAGCGATCGGCGATTTCAGCCCAAAAGAAGTCCTCGATCGCCCCAATTATTTAACGGTCCAAATTGGCGATGGCCGACATATTATGCTAGACCCGGAGTTTTT
>CALKCV010000357.1 GCA_938083405.1 uncultured Microcoleaceae cyanobacterium
CACGATGGCAGGGTCTGGGCGGTAGCCTTCAGTAGCGACGGCAAGTACATTGCTACTGGGGGTTATGACAAAGCAGTCCGAGTCTGGGAACTTGCTAGCGCCCGAGAAGTTGCCAGCCTCAGACACGAAGGCTGGGTAAGAGCAGTAGCCTTCAGCGGAGATGGCAAGTACATCGCTACTGCCAGCGATGACAAAACTGCCCGAGTGTGGGATGCTGCTACGGGTAGAGAAATTGCCAGACTCCGACACGATGCTTCGGTCAACGCTGTAGCCTTCAGTAGGGATGGTAAATACGTCGCTACTGGCAGCGGGGACAATACTGCCGGGGTGTGGGATGCGGCTACTGGAGATGAAATTGCCAGACTCCTCCACGAGGCTTCGGTCAACGCTGTAGCTTTCAGTAGCGATGGCAAATTGGTCGTTACTGGCAGCGATGATACCACTGCGCGGGTTTGGAGTGCCGATCCCCGACGGGAAGTTCTCAGATTTCGGCATCTTGAGGCTGTCAATGGTGTAGCCTTCAGTAGGGATGGTAAGTGGGTCGCTAGCGGCAGCGATGACAAAAGCGCTCGGGTATGGGATGCGGCTACTCGGGATGAAGTTGCCAGCCTCCAACACGAAGGCTGGGTATGGGCAGTAGCCTTCAGCGACGATGGCCAGTACGTCGCTACTGGGAGTTGGGACAAAACTGCCCGAGTGTGGAATGCTGCTACGGGAGAGGAAATTTATAGTTTCAAGCACGATGCTAGGGTCTGGGCGGTAGCTTTCAGTAGCGACGGCAAGTACATCGCTACTGGCAGCGACGACAATACTGTGCGCCTCTGGGAGCTTGCTACTGGTAGGGAAATTAGCAGGTTTGCGCACGATCGGGCAGTATGGGCAGTAGCCTTGAGCGGAGATGGCAAGTACCTCGCTACTGGCAGCGACGACGATACTGCCCGCCTGTGGGATCTTGCTACTGGGAACGAAGTTGCCAGGCTCCGACACGATAGCCGGGTAGGAGCAGTAGCCTTCAGTAGCGATGGCAAGTTCGTCGCTACTGGCAGCGATGACAAAACTGCCCGGGTTTGGGATGTTGCTACGGGGGAGGAAATTGCCAGGCTCCGGCACGATGCTGCGCTAAGGTCTGTAGCCTTCAGTAGGGATGGCAAATACGTCGCTACTGGCAGTGCGGACAAAACGGCCAGGGTTTGGGATGATTGGGCTGCGGAAGAGGAAGCGATCTGGATCGAGCGGGATACTCCGGTAAGAACTGTAGCCTTTAGCCCTGACGATCTATACCTCTTTGTTGCCACTGATGACAAAACTGCGAGCCTGCATTTGTTGGACTTTAAGGAACTCGAAAATGAAGTTTGTAAGCGCCTGCGTCGCAATTTGACTGCTGATGAGTGGGAACGGTATTTCAAGCAGGAGTTGCACGAGTACCGAAAAACTTGTCCAGAATTGCCAATACATCCTAGTTGGATCGCAGAAGCCAGAAAGTTAGCACGCGACGATAAGACGGTAGAAGAAGCAGAGAAGTTATTGGCTGCTCTTGTCAAGCTCGACGATCGCATTGACTTGATACCGGAGGCAAAGAAAATAGTACGAGACCCTAAAGTGGCAGTGCAGTGGTTTCAAGCGGAAGCTAAGGTAGAAAAGGCGCTGCTACTGGCGCGACAGGGGGATATTTCAAAGGCGATCGCTCTCTTCCAAGAAGTACAAAAGTTCCACCCACAACTCGACCTCAACCCGGACACAAAAGAAATAGATAGCAACCCAGACGCAGTGGTGCGAGAGTTAACCGCTCCTTAGAGGGAACTCACGAAACCGGGTTTTTTGCAAAAACCCGGTTTCTGGGCTACCAACTAACTTACTCGCCGCCGCCTAACGCGATCGGTAGGAAAAGTACCGTAATCCTTAGCTAATATCAAGTCGCAATAAATAACCTTTATAAAATCAAGAGATTAAAAAGGGGAATGCAAGGCCGAACAAGGATTCCAGATATTTTCCTCAATTATTAATTATTAATTATTAATTATTAATTGTTATTACCGATTACCCAAGTGCTAATCTGGCTCAAACCAACCAAGAACGAGGCCGTGCTTGAAACTAAATTTCAGTTTCAATCCACCCAGCACGGTTTTCAAGTAGTTCGGATGTGGGAGCAACCTCCAGAAGCGCTTCTGCAAAGTCCTGCATTACTGCCATTGGCCGTATTGTGCCAGACTGACGATGCTACTGGGTTGCTGTCGCAAGTTGCTGCGGAAGTAGCTAAAATAGAAATGCCTGAAGATCGAGAGGAAATTATCGGTTCCACTCAACTTCTGGCAGGTTTACGATTCGATATGAATGTAGTTCGCAGTATGTTCCAAGGAGGATTTATGCGAGAATCAGTTGTTTTCCAAGAGATTCTAGAAGAAGGCCGAGTCGAAGGCCGACAAGAAGGTAAGCAAGAAGGAGAATTGGCCATTATTTATCGCCTACTGCCGCGCCGGATCGGTACTGTGGCCCCAGAGTTGCAACAGCGTTTGTTGCGACTATCGATTTCCCAGTTGGAAGATTTGGGCGAAGCGTTGTTGGATTTCGAAGAACCAAGCGATTTAATTGCTTGGTTGGATCGAGTACAAAGCAGCCGAAAGGAAGCGATTTTGGCGACGATCTATCGGCAACTGCCGCGCCGGATCGGTACTGTGACGCCCGAGTTACAGCAGCGTTTGTTACAATTATCGCTTTCCCAGTTGGAGGATTTAACCGAGGCGTTGTTGGATTTTGAACAACTAAACGATTTAATTGCTTGGTTGGATCGATTCCAAGATAGTTAATTTATGAGTTGAAGGGAGCGATCGCCTTTGGTGTTGTCACCATTAAACACCAAAGACGATCGCTACCAATTAACTTACTCGCCGCCGCCTAACGTGATAGGTAGGAAAGGTACCGTAACCCTTAGCTAAAGGAGTTTGCCCCACATAATCGCAAGCAAACTCCTCCACTCCCTCGGAAGAGGCGATCGCTGCAAATTCCCGGCTGGAGTAAACTTTCCCCGGTGGGGCGATGGGTTCGATGCGGGCGGCGTGACTCACATGAGTCCCCCCGTAACCTACGGTTTTTGTTATGGGATTAATATATCGATGCACGGGACCGGCGTGCAAGCCGATGCGCAAATTAAAGTCTTCCGGCAATCCCACCTCAGCCCAATCGGTATTTTGCACGAAATCGCACAACTCCAAAGCAAACAAACCGGCATCCTGCACGCTGGAGAAAACATAATACAAACCATCTCCCCAGGTGTTCTTGGCCACGGGTTTGCGCTCGGATTTCGCTTCTACCTCCGCCACCCCGCCGAGAAAATAACGCACGAAGGGCGACATCTGATTTTCCTTTAATTTAGAATAACCCTTAACATCCCCAAATAACAGCGCCATAATCGATCGCTCCTCGGACTCTGGGGAATCGCCATTCGTAACTCCCGCTTCCCCACTGGCAGTTAGCTTCGTACTCCCAGAAGAGCGTAACAACGATTCCACATCCACTATTTCTACCCTATCGTGCCACTGCTGCCAATACTCCACCGCCGTGGCCGTACCGCCGATGCCGCCTGGTTTGCCGTTCCAGACCGCCACGGGCACCAGTTCCGTATCTAAATGTTCCGATCGCATCTTCGCCAAACCGTAGAGCAGGCGATTTGTGTATTCGTAGATGACGGCGCTGTCTTCCCCGACGTTGTAATGAGCCGGGACGATGGCCTCGGTGGCTCTTTCCATCACGCGATCGAACCTTTCGCGCCAATTGCTACCGGGGATAACATCTACCGATTCTTTAATAAACTGTTCCCGTTCGTAAGGTAAAACGATGTGAAGTTCCCCGCCCAACTCTGCCATAGCTTCCAGAAACAAAATATCGCTGCCGCAAGCTGCGGAAGCGTAACCCAAACGAGCGTCGAGTTTTAGGAGGCGATCGCGAATTGCTTCGTAAACTTTAGATTCCAGTTCCGGCGGGAATCTGGGAGTGGAACGACCCGGCGTATCGATAATATGACCGCTAAACACCGCCACCCGGGGAATTTGAAACCATTTTTTAATTAAATCCAAATCCCCATCGAGATGCTGCAAAATGGAAGTGGCATTGCGGCGAGTGGAGCTCATATTACCAAACTGCCCCCGCCCCATTTCCACGGCTTGCGAGTACCAATCTTCTGCAGCAGAAGAGTCGCCCAAAATCAAAGCCGCCTCCCCCAAAGTCGCCAGCAACCAATAATCGCCCCTACTAGATTTTCCCGGTGCCAACTCCCCCAAGCACTTCTGGCGAACTTCTGTAGCGATCGCCCTTGCCTCCTCCCGTTTTCCCTGCAACAAAGTCATAGTCGCCGCGTTAATACCCGGGTAATAACTCCCAGTGGTTTCATAAGCCTGCTTGTATCGTTCCGCAGCCAAAGCCAAATGGCGCTTTGCCTCCGAGCGATCGCTCGCCTCCTCCCAGAGGTCTTTCTCAGTCCGGGCCAAAAGACTAATAGTTTCTCCATCGCTCTTTCCCGACTCCACCAACTGCAACAGCATGGCATTTGCCCGATGGGCAGCCCCGCTTCGCGCCAAAGCCAAAGCCGTCAGTTGTTGCAAGCGCACGTCTTTCGGCCAACCTCGCAACCCTTCCGCTAAAATATCGTAAGCCATCAAAGGTTCCCCCAAATTGAGGATAGACTCCCCCAAAACTCGGTAAATATCGGGCATTTGCGGCTGAATATTGATAGTTTCCCGCCGAATTTGTTGCAAGCTCGATAAATTCAATTGGGAGGAATTTTTCAGACTATCGAGAATTAGCGACAAATTACCATTATCCTGCGCCGGAGTAGCTTGGATATCCCCTGACGAAGTTTCGATCCGATAGCCCAAAGCCAAGAGAGCTTTAATAACCCCCAGGGAAATGACGCGATCGTACTCCTTCTCCGACTCCGGCAAATCGTCGTAGGGCACTAAACCTGGATGTTGTTTTTTAGCATCGTCCCGTTGGGGCCCGTATTCCCACCCTTCGCCCAAGCGCTGAGTTGACCAAATCTCGTGAGTGTTTCTAGCGATCGATTCCGTGATTTTCAGGTGTTCCGTTGTTAAGGTAACGTCTGAAGTGTCTATAGGTTCGGGTTTGTAGCTCAAAGTTTCATTCTCCTTCGACAATATGGTACAATTTATTTTATCCTAACCCATGAAATAAGGTCGGGAGCATCCCAATTTTGAAGAGAACCCGCGAATTTGACGCATGCATGTCAATCGGAACGTCGGAACGTTGTCAATTGGACGACTAACAACTAACCGGATAACAGGCGAGACGCCTGTTCTACAGAAAGCATCTCACTGTTGGTTTTTTTACAAATATGGGATGCTCTTAATAAGGTCCATCGCCCAGCACCAACCCATCCGTTAAATCCGTTAAAAAATCCGTTGCCAACCGAACCCCATCACCCACCAATAACCTATTTAATCGCTCTTCGCGATTACAACAGCTAATTTTTCCACCAATAACCCAATTGTTAATTATTAATTATTAATTGTTAATTGTTATGAACCCAGAAACAAACCCCCGAGTTGAAGAGATCTTAAACTTTTGGTTTGGCGAACCAGAAAGCGCCGACTATGGCAAACCGAGAAACATTTGGTTTGTCAAAAACCCTCATTTTGACAAAGAAGTGCGATCGCGCTTCTACACCGACTGCGAAGAAGCCGCCGCAGGCAACCTCGACTCTTGGCAAACCGCCCCAGAAAGCTGCCTGGCATTAATTATTTTGCTAGATCAATTTCCCCGAAATATGTTTCGAGGTCAAGAGCGATCGTTTGCTACGGACGATAAAGCCCTAAGCGCGGCCCAAAACGCCGTAGAACGAGGTTTCGACAAAGAGATGGTTCCAGTGAAGCGGTGGTTTATCTATCTGCCCTACGAACACAGCGAAAACCTGGAACATCAACGCCAGTCCCTCGCCCTCTTCGAGCAACTTGCCTGGGATCCCGATAGCGCTTCTACCATTGACTATGCCATTCGCCACTTTCAGGTAATTGAAAGATTCGGGCGCTTTCCCCACCGAAACGGGATATTAGGCAGGGAAAACACCCCAGAAGAAGCAGAATTTCTCCAACAACCGGGTTCGTCGTTTTAATTAACAATTAACAATTAATAATTAATAATTAATAATGGGGAGCATCTCATATTTGTAACAATACCCAAATATCGACGTTCCAACTAATACGATCCCGAACCAGCCTAACGATCCCCCCTGACCCCCCTTAAAAAGGGGGAAGAGCAAATCATGGGTCCCCCTGACAGTAAAACCTTCGTTGCCTAAGGCCGGACCCGACAAGTCAAATCTTGTTCCTCTGGCTCCCCCCTTTTGAAGGGGGGCTGGGGGGGATCCTTCTGGATGTACCTCACCGATTCAATAATAGCTATAATTATTAATTACTAATTAACCTATTAAACTCGTTTGGGATTTATACTCATCCGAAGATAAAACTGCCCATTTGGAATCGCCTTTTAATTCCAAAACTTGTTGGTGGTATTGCAACAAACTCAAACGGTGTCCCACGCTGACAAAAGTTGTTTTTGTATCTTGTAATTGCCGATAAAGTTCTGCCTCGTTTTGCAAATCTAAAGCGCTGGTAGCTTCATCGAGAATAGCATAGCGGGGTTTAGTAAGCAGCAACCGGGCAAAAGCTAGACGCTGTTGTTCTCCCAAAGACAACATATTATCCCACTGCAAAACTGTATCGAAACCATCAACTCTATCCGGCAAATCTTCTAAGTTGACTAATTTCAAAACATGAAGCAATTCTTCTTCGGTAACATCTGGGCTGCTATTAGGATATAATAGCTGTTCTCGCAGGCTGCCTAAAATCATATAAGGGCGCTGGGGCAAAAACAACATTTCTTCTAATTCCGGTCGAACCAAACAACCAGTTCCAGACTTCCACAAACCGGCGATCGCCCGCAATAAAGAACTCTTACCGGCCCCACTTTGACCGACAATTAATAACCCTTCACCCTGCCTAACACTTAGCGAAAGATCGTTAACTAAAGTCTTTTTATAGTTAGGAGTTTCTAAAGTAACGCGCTGTAGCGCCAAAGGAGAATCTACCACCATATCGATTTTAGTTTCTCCCTCTTTCTGGAATTCTCTCGGTTCTTCCAAAACTTCCCTAAAGGTAGCCAAACGATTAATCCCTGCGGCAAAAGCAGTCAAAGAATCGATCTGATTTACTATTAAAGAAAACGCACCTAAAACCTGACTGAAAGCAAAACCAGCTTGAGTAATATCTCCATATTCAATAGTGCCTTGAAAATAAATAGGAGCTAGTATTAAAGAAGGCAAAATCACAACCGCGTATCTATAGCCCGTAGTAAAATAATCAACATTTCGCTGCCAGCCAATCAACAGATCGAAGTTGCGCAAAGCTTGGGCAAATCTGCGCCTAATTTGAGATAACTCTTGTCTTTCGCCTTGATAAAATGCAATAGATTCTGCATTGTCGCGAACGTGAACTAAACCATATCGAAAATCTGCTTCTAGCCTGAGTTGATTGAAGTTAATAGGTATTAGTTTTCTCCCAAAAATAACCGAAACAGCCGTACCTGCAGCAGCATAAATAATTAGAAAGATCGACAAAGGAATCGAAATAGACCAGAGAATGCCCGTGAAGGAAATTACGTCGATAACCGACCCCAGAATAACTAATAAAAAAGACAAACTTTGGCGGGTAAAAGATTTGATATCTTCGGATATCCTCTGATCTGGGTTGTCAATTTCACCATCGGAGTTAATCTCGTAATAAGCGCGATCGTGCAAGTAATTATCGAGAAATTTATTAGTCATCCAGTCTCGCCAAAACAACCCCAGCTTTTCCCGCGTGTAGGTGTAAATAACGACGATGGGAGTACCGACTACAAATACCCCGGCATAGACAAACAAAAATCGCCAAAATGTATCTTCATCTTTTGTTGCTAATGCCGTGGTAAAAAAGTTACCCACATAGCTAATAATGACGTTAAGACCGCTTACCGAGAGGGATAATAACAAAAGCAAGCCTAAAATCGTCCACTGCTGCCTGCGAGAAATTATTTTGTTGCGGTGTACGAGAAAAGCAA
Organism: uncultured Microcoleaceae cyanobacterium; assembly: GCA_938083405.1. Lineage (GTDB taxonomy): Bacteria > Cyanobacteriota > Cyanobacteriia > Cyanobacteriales > Microcoleaceae > CALKCV01. Next base: position 8,104 of record CALKCV010000357.1, read on the forward strand.
CTACTGGGATCGCCAGCATTAAAATAACTACTAATATCCACTTCGACCCAGTAATTCCTTTTACGTTATCGACTAAACCGGGGGCGATCTGGTTAAAAACATCGCCGAAAATCGCTTCGCTTCCCAAGCTAAGGATGCTAACTACTACAAACATCGCCGCAAATAGAAAGATCAGCAGCAGCGCTAACAAGCCTAAAAACGCTCGACCTCCCCCTTTTTCTAAGGGGTAAAAATACGGTTGAGCGATCGCTAAAAACCGACTCCAAACATTTCGATCGAACTTGCTCATACTTTTTTTCTCCGTACAATTACATACTGATGCCAGAATAACATAAAACTAACGCTCGGTCTTCAGCAAAATTGCTTAACTATTTTGTTAGCTCAATTACTACTTGGATGCGAGTTTATATCGATCCCCGTTATTTTGGCCAAGAAATAATAACACTTTGGCGGAGGCTTTTCTTTCTGAAAATACCTCGAAACCTTTTTTTGCTGTTTGACAAGAGTTAAGTACAGGAGTTAATTACAGGAGTTAATTAGATTTTTAATTTTCAATTTAATTTCGATCGCCCTTTTCAAAACAGGCCCCAATTTCCCCTTCGTCGCAGTTCTAAATCTTTTAGCGAGAGAATTAAGAGCCAGCGTTAGCCTTGAGAGCATAATCGCGAAAGCGTTCCAGATCCGCCTGGATGGTCGATTCCACAATATTACCTAAAAATAAATTGTCCATAATTTGACCCAAGATCCCGGGAATTTTGTAAGCGACAGTTAATTTAACAATACTGCTGTCGCGGCGATCGTAAAATCGAACCGCCCCGCGATTGGGCAAACCATCCACCGACTCCCACTGAATAATCTGCTGGGGCACTAATTTAACGATCTTTGAGAGCCAAGTAAAATTAAATCCACCGCTAGCTAATTTCCATCTGGATAAATCTGGATCCTCTTCTAGAACTCTAACCGATTCGATCCACTTCATCCAGCGCGGCATCTGTTCTAAATCCGACCACAGCCGCCAAACAAGCTCCATGGGAACCGCTACCTCTACCTGCACGCTATGTTCTAACCAATCTGTCATTTTTTTTAATTATTAATTGCGGTCAAGAAACCGGGTTTCTCTCAAGTATCCAACTAAATATTGGCGTTTTTTCAAGAAGAAACCCGGTTTGCCGATCGTACTTGAGCGACTCTCTAGGAAGCGGTACTTGTTAAGAAACAGCCGCCACCGCAGCAGGTCCAGCAATTGCTTCCATATTCTCCAAAACTGCCGCCGCCGCCTGACGCCCGGAGATAGTCGCCCCTTCCATGCTGTCGATGTAGTCTTGTTGGGTGTAGCTACCCGCGAGGAAGAAATTAGGCACCGGTGTCTTTTGGGGCGGGCGGTAAGGATCCATGCCCGGGGCTTCTCGATAAAGAGATTGAGCGAGCTTCACCACGCTATACCAGGTCATATTCAACCCCCGCGACGAAGGGAATAATTCCCGCACTTGCTCTAGAACGTGATGGGCGATCGCCTCGTTATTCTCTTTAATAAAAGGGTCTCCAGGAGTCAACACCAATTGCAACAGAGAACCTTTTCCCTCGCGATAATAATCCGCCGGGCTCGTCAGCGCCAAATCTGCAAAACAGGAGAAGTCGGCATCTGGAGTGTAGAGCAGATTATCGAGCCCCGCTGCCGAATTTAACTGCTCCCGTTGTTGGCGATCGTGCATTTCCGTCACCCAGCCATCGAAGCGCAATTGCACCGTCGCCACCGGTACCGCGTCTAATTTATAAATATTGTCAAATTCCGGCCATTTGCGCCAAACTTCCGGCAAAATTCGTTGAACCCCCGGCACGTCGCCGGCAAAGACATAAGCATCAGCAGTAATAGTTTCCTCCGTCTCGCCGCTAGCTACCAGCAGACCGGTGACGCGAGTTTCTCCTGCCGCTTCGGCAAATTGAATTTCTCGCACTCGGCGTCTGGTATGGATTTTTACCCCTCGGGCTTCTAAATATTCCACAATGGGCTTGTGCAAATATTCGTTGGGGGAACCTTCGAGCATTCGCAATACCGAGGCTTCGGTTTTGGTAGCAAAAAATTGAAAAATTGTCAGCATGCAGCGAGCAGAAATATTTTCCGCGTCGATAAAGCCCAGGGCATAAGCGATGGGGTTCCACATCCGCTTGATGCTGCCGTCGGAACCTCCGTGGGCCCTAAACCAATCGGCAAAACTAACTTTGTCCAACTCGCGGATGCTTTTCATCGCGCCGTCGAAGTCCACCAGACCTCGAACTATGGGACTGATGCCCAGAGCGAGGGAGTTCTGAAGTTTATCTTGCAAAGATAGCTGAGATGTGGTGAAGAAGGCTTTTAAGCCGTTGAAGGGGGCACCGGTGAGGAAGCGAAAATCTAGTTCTCCTAGTTTGCCGCCCTTGTTGACGAAGATATGTCTGTGTTCTTTGAGGCGGAGGTTATCGATGGCCCCTACTTTTTTCATTAAGTCAAATAGTTGGTAGTAGCAGCCGAAGAAGACGTGCAACCCCATTTCCAGATGGTTGCCCTCGGCATCTACCCAACTTCCGACCTTTCCTCCCACGAAGGGACGAGATTCAAAGATTTCGATTTCATGTCCGGCATCGGCCAGTTCTACTGCCGTGGCCATGCCTGCCAGTCCTGCTCCTGCGATCGCAACCCGCATTCTCTATATTCCTTTTTCAGTTTCGTTACAAATTGTAACAAAATTTAACCACCAGTTTTGTTACAAGCCGGTTCGCGAAACTCACCAAATTGGATCGATGTAGAGATTAACACTCATTTCTTCCTTTCCGGGTGGTACGGCCGAGATGCAAGCACAAATAGTCTCGCCACCATCAACCTCCACCTCGCAGGCATGACAATGGCCCATCAAACAGCCCGTGGGAATATTAACCCCTGCGCGATGGGCTACTTCTAAAAGAGGTTCTCCAGCCTCAGCTTCTTCGGTAATATTATCTGGTAAAAATTTAATTTTCATAACAGAAAATTGTTAATTGTTAGTTGT
>CALKCV010000358.1 GCA_938083405.1 uncultured Microcoleaceae cyanobacterium
AAAAGATAGGAATATTCAAGTCAGCATTACTGATAGCGGTAAAGGCATTCCGAGGGAGTTAATGTCTAAAATATTTCAACCATTTTTTACGACTAAACCACCGGGAGAAGGTAGCGGTTTGGGCTTGGATATTGTTAAGAAGATTATTGATAAACATCAAGGTAATATTGAGCTAGAAAGTAAGCCCGGTCAAACTACTTTTACTGTTTCTTTGCCAGTGGATAGCTAATATAAATTAACAATTAACAATTAACAATTAACAATTAACTTCCAATTGAGTTGAAGGTATGGGTTCTAAAATCCGTATTGCATTTTATCCATTAATCTTATGGACCCGAGTTTGTACGGCTACATCAACTTTATGAGGAATATCTGCCACTTCTTCGGATAGTTGAGTTAAAGCATTATTCACCTTTTCTTGTATTTCTATTAACTGTTTTTGCTGTAGGGAACCCCACTGGGGTAACTGATTAATAAATTGTTGGAGATCGACAATGACGCTGGTTAAACTATTAATTTGTTCTAGTTCTGGTCGTTGCTTGAATTGTTGGGAAACTAGCTCTAACTCTGTTTGTAGCATTTTAATAGTTTGGTCTTGGATATTGAGTCGGTTAGAAAGACTTTCAATAGCGGTTATTAGATTTTTGATATTTTCTTCGTCTCGTCGCTCTAAGCTGGCAATTTGTTGGTTATTACTCTGGTTAATTGCTGATAATTTTAAACTGGAAATTTTAGTTTCTAATTGGGACAATAACTGAGCCAGCGTTTCGCGATCGCTCTCGCTTTTAGCCATTATAGCTGCTTTACTAGCTTGGCTGTTTTGTTCTAATCTAAATCGGTTAATCGAACCTATTAGTAATGAAAGAGAAATCGGTACTAAACTATAATAAATTGGCTCTCCCAAGATAGCGGCAATAGTACCTGCCGCTGTGGCTGCGAGGAAAAAATATTCAGCAAATTCTAGCAATTTCGAGTTTTTCAACATCTTCGTTAATTGTTCGTTGTTAATTGTTATTTGTTATTTATTATTCCCTCATATTTGCAAAATCGCTCTAGCTAAATTAAAATAAATCAATACTCCCAAAACATCTACGGCAGTGGTAATAAAAGGAGCAGACATTAAAGCGGGATCGAGGCCAAAGGAGCGAAAGAGAAACGGTAGAGAAGAACCGGCAACCGAGGCTAAAATAGCGATCGCTAATAAACTAACCCCTACCGTAATCGATACGGGAAAATTTCCTGGGACAATAAACAAGTAAGCCCAAATAGTAGCTAATATTCCTAAAATAGAACCGAGCAAAGCGCCTGCGAGTCCTTCCCGGACGATTACCTGAATCGGCCCCATCTTCCAAATTTCATCAGTATTCATCCCGCGAATGACAACCGTAGAAGATTGGGCACCCACGTTACCGCCGGTACCGGTTAATAAAGGAATAAAAGCCGCTAAAGCTACTACTTTTTGCAAGATATCTTCTTGAGCGCTAATAATGCTGCCGGTCACGGTATTAGTGAGTAATAAAACAAACAGCCAAACAACTCTTCTGCGGGCCGCCGTAAATAAACCTACTTGAAAGTAATTATCCCCGTCAGACTGAACCCCGCCCAGGGCATAAATATCTTCCGTAGTTTCTTGTTCTAAAATATCGAGAACGTCATCAACAGTGATAATGCCCACTAATCGTTGTTCGCGATCGACCACTGGCAGGGCCAAAAAATCGTAACGCTGAATAACCCTGGCCACTTCTTCGCGATCGGTCTCTGTATGGACAAACACCAGGTCCCTGCCCATAATTTCCCCAACCGTCTCCTCGGGCTCGGCAACGACTAAATCCCGCAACGAGACAATACCGGTTAGGTGGCGTTGGGAATCTGTAACGTAAAGGGAATAGACGGTCTCGGTAACGTTGGCCTTCCTCCGAATTTCTCCCAAACTTTGGCTGACGGTGAAGTATTCTTTTAGGGAGATGTACTCCGGGGTCATAATTCGCCCTGCAGTCTCGGACTCGTAACCCAGAAGTAAGGAAGTGGCCTCTCTTTCTTGGGGACTTAGTTCGGCGCGGAGGCGGCGGACAATTTTGGCGGGCAATTCGTCAAATAGTCTGGCCCGGTCGTCAGGGGACATTTTATCTACGATGTCGAGGACTTCTTGACGTTTAAATTTTTCGCAGAGGGACTTCTGAACCGTGGAGTCGAGGTATTCGTAAACTTCGATGGCCTCGTTTTTGGGAAGCAGGCGGAAGGCTATTACCTGTATGGTTTCTGGTAAGCCTTCGATGGCGTCGGCTACGTCCGCAGGCTGGACTGGCACTAAGAGGGCTTTGGCCCCTGCGAGGTTTTGTTGCTCCAGTAGGGCCTGTAGTTGCGATCGGACTAAATCCCGCAGTTCTCGACGCGAAAAGTTCGAGATGGGAGAGGATGGATAATTATTCTCGGTCAAGGCAGACCCTCCTAAGTAATTAATAATTAATAATTAATAATTAATAATTGTTTGACTCTGGTCGTCTGGGTGGCGTTGGTAGCGTTAATACAAGCCCCGAGAGCGAAAACATTTTTGTTTGATTTATTCTTCTTAACTACTTATAACCCGTAATACATTGCTCCTTCCAGTCTAGTCCCTAGAAGGACTTTCACGGGTGCCGTAGGGGAATGCACGCTGGCAGGTTCGTAACGACTACTCGTTACGAGTACGAGCCAGCCACTATTTCAAGCAGATCTACTAGCTACTTCGCGGCTAGAATGCCACAACTGCTTGTGGGGCGAGCGGTAATAAGAAAAAAGACAGGTTGCATTAGCTATTTTTGACTACAAAAAATTGGTCTTAAGTAATGAATAATGAATAATTAATAATTAATAATTGTTGGAGGTTCATCGTCCCAAGGACTACATAGCGTTAATAATTGCCCGGTCCGCGAGGAAATTTTTGCTTTGAATTATTTGGCAGAACTACTTAACAATTAGTTTCGCTAAAATGTGCCCTAATTGCAAACTTACAATACCCACAATTGCACTGCCCAGCCAATACACTGCTGCTGGCAGGATATTGCCCTGCTTTAAGAGGCTCATACTCTCTAATTCATAACTAGAGAAAGTGGTATAAGAACCTAAAAATCCGACTGCTATTAATAAGCGAATTTCTGGGGGAATAATAATCGTGCCCTCTAAGGCGAAGGTGACAAAAAAACCCATCGCAAAACAGCCAGTGATGTTAATAAATAGAGTGCCGTAGGGGAAAGCATTACCAAATTTTTGAAGAAACCATATACCTAAATAATAGCGGGTTATTGAACCGGCGATCGCTCCAGTCGCGATCGCGATCGGGCCTCGTATTTTTTGCTGTTGCAGCAGTGCAAAAAGCGCGGGACGTGCTACACTAAAAAACTCGATGCTTTGTTGGAATAAATGGCCTAAATCAAATCTCATTTGTTATCGGTTAATTTCAAAGTTTACCCCAAACGGGGATAACAAATTCCACTAGCTTCAGACAAGATATTATCATGTCGGTGGCCTCCTTGGTAAACTATAGCTGTAGAATACACTAGGAGACTAAAGGATATGGATTTTTGATGTCTGTCCGAAGGAGATAATTATCTCCCCAAAATCCTAATGTTACTAAAGTATTGACCATGAAAGAAATTCGATTTGTTGATTTGTTTGCTGGCATTGGCGGTATGAGATTGGGCTTTGAAAGGGCTGCTGATTCCTTGAAATTGAGAAGCGAATGCGTGTTAAGTTGCGAGCTAGATGCAGATTCTCGTTCGGTTTACGAAAACAATTTTGGCGAATATCCTTTAGGAGATATTCGTCTGATAGACGAGCTCCCTCCCCACGAAATATTACTAGCGGGGTTTCCTTGTCAGTCTTTTTCTTACGCGGGCAGACAAGCTGGTTTCGGGGATACCAGAGGCACCCTTTTCTTTGAAATTACTAGATTAATTGATACCTACAAACCCATCGCTTTTATCTTAGAAAACGTGCGCGGTCTTTTAAGTAACGATAAAGGCAGAACTATAGAAACCATCAGACAAGAATTTCAAAGCAGAGGCTATAGTTTTGACACCTTTTTGCTCAATAGCGCTAATTTTGAACTACCACAAAATCGCTTGAGAGTTTACATCGTAGGAGTTTTAAATGCTGCACCAAAATTTAACTTATATTCTGAAACTAAGCCCCTAGATTCTTACTCCGATAACCCGGATGAAATTCCTTGGCTCGATTCTGAATCTTTGCCCGTAACAGTAGCAGATATTTTAGAAGAAGACCCAGATAAAAAATATAATTGTTCTCGTAAATTTGTTAATGCTTTAAAGCGAAAATTTGATGGAGATTTGAACGGAGTACATGGGATGAGAATAATCGATCGTATTGGCAAAAATTCTATTTACTCTTGGGAGTTGAGTTTGCGTGGAAAATGTTCTGCTGATGAAATTAAACTAATGAACCGTTTTATTTTAAAAAGGCGCGATAACGAGTTTGGTGAAGGCAGAGATCATAAAATGTTGACTAAAGCACAAATTCGGAGTTTTTTCCCTCATAGCAATCTCGATAAGTTGCTGGAGTCTCTGGTTGCTAAAAGTTATTTGAAAAAAGTAAAGTCTAAATATAAAACTATGACGGGAAATTTTTCTTTTGAGGTCTATAAGTTTTTAGAGCCTAATAAAATAGCTGTGACTTTAGTAGCCAGCGATGCTAATAGGTTGGGAGTTTATTATAAGGACCGATTGAGGAAAATTACCCCTCGGGAAGCGGCAAGGTTGCAAGGTTTTCCCGATGACTTTATCCTCCACGATAACGACGATCGCGCTTACTATCAATTGGGAAATTCTGTGAGTATTAATGTGGTTGAATCTGTGGCGGAAGAGGTACTTTTAAATATTAAGCCAACGCTGTTGAAAAGGCGCTAGTTAATTAATAATTAATAATTAATAATTAATAATTAAGTCCGCCGCGACGGATTAACGGGAAGCTCAAATTTCAGCTTAAAGTCTAACTATTTACCAAAAAATGCTGGTAAACCGTACTTATAGGCGGGATTGCTCGCCTTATGCCCGCCAAAAGTAGCAGATAAAATCAAAGACAAGCGGCATAATAAAAACTAACTCTATTTTTCCTCCAGCGGGAAAAACCGCCGACAAATTGGAGTAATTATTAGCGAAGACATCCTCTATCTTAGGAGGAATATTTAGGAGGCAGATAATATGAACCATATTAAAACGGTTGCTTTATTAGGATTATTGAGCGGCCTGTTAGTTGCAATTAGTTATTTGGTAATAGGTGGCACTTCTGGCGCTATTATCGGAGTCGTCTTAGCGGCTGTAATGAACCTCGGTTCTTGGTTTTATTCCGATAAAATTGCTTTAGCTGCTTATCAGGCTCGCCCGGTAAGTGCCAGCGAAGCACCGGCGCTTTATAATATGGTGGAAAAGTTAGCCCAGCGAGCGGAATTGCCGATGCCCGGAGTTTATATAGTTCCGACTAATACTCCTAATGCTTTTGCCACCGGTCGCGACCCGGAACACGCGGCTGTCGCAGTCACTCAAGGCATTATGAGCATTCTACCGGAGGACGAACTAGAAGGAGTCATCGCCCACGAGCTCACCCATATTAAAAACCGCGATACCCTCACCCAGGCAGTAGCTGCTACCGTTGCAGGTGGTATTTCTTGGCTGACGCAAATTGCTAGTTATGGTATGTGGTCCCGTGGAGGTTCCCGCAACGGCAACGGTCCAAATCCTTTGGTGCTGTTATTGACCGTAATGTTGGCCCCAATTTCTGCTACCATAATTCAAATGGCCATTTCTCGCACCAGAGAATATTCTGCGGATGCGGGTGCAGCAAAGATTACGGGCAATCCCCGGGCTTTGGCGAAGGCTTTGCAACGTTTGGACAGCAGCGTTCGGCAGATGCCAATGGGGGGAAATCCGGCTTTCGAGCCCCTTTTAATTATGAATGGGTTCTCGGGGAGGTTTATGGCTAACCTATTTGCCACTCACCCTTCCACTGAAGATCGAGTCGAACAACTTTTGAAGTTGGAGAGAGAGTTACCAAGCTCTCAATAAAGTAGTTAGCTAAAAAGGAGAAACTGATAATGACAGAACCAAGAGTACCGAAAGAAAGAGCGTTAGTAGAAGTTAGCGACAGCACTAATAAAATGGTGGAAACCGAGATGGCTAACGAAACTGATGCGGCGAAGCAGGAGACTAAGGAACTGATCGAGGCAATTAAAAAGCTGGCTCAATCAGAAGTTCAAGCAGCGGGAGATTTTACTCGGGAGGCTTATGTAAAGGCGGTTCGCGAAGCGAGGGAAACTATCGAGAGGATCAAGCTCATCGATACCAATAGCATTGAAAGAGCCGGTACGATGCTAGAAAGAGAGACCGAACAAAACTGGCAAGCGATGGTTAAAGAGATCCAGGATTTTGGCGATCGCTTGGTGGCGGCGGCTCAAGCTGCTTGGGATGTCTTAACTGCGGAGAATCCTCCTTCTGGTAAAAACTAGATCGCAGAGTCCAATTTTAGGTAGGGCGCGCGACGGCGCGCACCCTACTACAACCATATAAATAAGGATTAAAAGAGGATGATTTCTGAGTATTTAGCAGAAGCTTTGAAACGTGCAAGTTATGAAATTATAGATGATGAAGAACCTTTTTATGGCGAAGTAAGCGAGCTACAGGGAGTATGGGCCAGCGGCAAAACTCTTGAAGAATGCCGGCAAAATTTATTAGATGTAGTAGAAGGTTGGATTTTGCTTAGGTTAAGCCGTGGCATGAATATACCGGCATTGGGTCAAGTACAAATTGAGTTGCCGAAGGAGACAATTGATGTCTAAGCTATCTGCAGTCTCCAGACAATTGGTTAAAGAATTAACAACAAGAGATTCGACCAAAAAGTTAGGTGCGCATTGCTAAGAAACCCGGTTTCTCAAAGAAACCGGGTTTCTGGCTCAAAATTAGCTGGCAATCCATTTAGAATTGCTCTAGTAGATTTTAAATATAAAAAAGTATTTATTCGGAAGGTATTAACTCATGCAGAATACGACACCCAAAAGTGGAAAAATGACCCCTGGTTCTCGTAGCGATCGCCTCTACCTTGCCTTATTAGAAAAATTTCCCCCGCGCCCTATTTCTTCGGAAGAAGAATTAGAAGCTACCCAGGAAGTTATTGATTCTTTAATATCTCGCCCTCAATTAACCCAAGAAGAGCAAGATTACCTCAATGTTTTGGGTAGTTTAGTTCGAGAATATGAAGAGCTTTACCATAGCTTGCCTTCTCTTCACGGCGTGAAATTAATTGAAGCATTATTAGCAGAATTCAATCTAAATACCGAAGATTTGATTTGTATTTTTAAAAGCAAAGATAGTTTTTGTAGGGTGCGCATTGCGCACCATCCTATTTTGTAGCATTGCGCGCCACCCTATTTTGTAGGATAATTAAAAAGCTCAAATATCGAACATGAGGACTAAACCATGCGGACTCTTTATTGCGGCGAACTAACCGGCGCAGAAATAGGAAAAACAGTTAATCTCTTTGGATGGGTCGATCGCCGTCGGGATCATGGCGGCGTGATTTTTTTGGACTTGCGCGATCGCTCTGGCATCGTGCAAATTGTAAGCGATCCCGAACGCACCCCCGACTCCTACGAAACGGCAGAAAAGATGCGTAACGAATATGTAGTCCAAATTACCGGACGAGTAAGCCGCCGCCCGGAGGAGTCTCTAAACTCGAAATTACCTACTGGGGAAGTGGAAATCTACGCGGACGAAATTAAACTCCTAAACGGACTTGGCAAACAATTACCATTTCAGGTTTCCACCGCCGAAAACGAACCAGTGCGCGAAGAGTTGCGGTTGAAGTATCGGTATTTGGATCTCAGGCGCGATCGCATGAGTCGCAACCTCCAACTCCGCCACCAAACCATCAAGGCGATCCGTCGCTTCCTCGAAGACGACGAAAAATTCATCGAAGTCGAAACCCCCATCCTCACGCGATCGACTCCCGAAGGCGCGCGGGATTATCTGGTTCCCAGTCGCGTCAACGAAGGGGAATGGTTTGCCCTGCCCCAGTCGCCTCAACTTTTTAAGCAACTGCTGATGGTTTCCGGTTTCGATCGCTACTATCAAATTGCCCGTTGCTTCCGCGACGAAGATCTCCGCGCTGACAGACAACCAGAATTTACCCAACTCGACATGGAAATGAGTTTCATGTCCCAGGAAGAAATTCTGGAACTTAACGAAAAGTTGGTCGCCCATATCTTCAAACAAGTTAAAGGTATAGATCTGCCCCTACCGCTACCCCGCCTAACCTACGCCGAGGCCATGGATCGCTACGGCAGCGACAAACCGGATACCCGTTTTGGCATGGAGTTGGTGGATGTTTCGGATCTGATGAAAGATTCCGGTTTCAAGGTCTTTTCTGGGGCGATCGCCTCGGGAGGTATCGTGAAAGTTCTGCCCATCCCGGGGGGCAACGATGCCGTCTCTAATGTCAGGATCAAACCTGGTGGCGACTTGTTTAAGGAAGCTAGCGAGGCGGGGGCCAAAGGTCTGGCTTATATTCGGGTGAAAGATGGCGGCAAAATCGACACTATCGGCGCGATTAAGGATAACCTCAGCGAGGCGCAAAAACAGGAATTGCTCGATCGCACCGGTGCCCAACCGGGACATTTGCTGTTATTCGGTGCCGGGGATGCTGGTACTGTTAATAAAACTTTAGACCGCTTGCGGTTAGTCATCGGTCAGCAATTGGGATTAATTGATAAAGATAAGATTAATCTTTTGTGGGTGACGGATTTTCCGATGTTTGAGTGGAACCAGGACGAGAAGCGTTTGGAAGCGTTGCATCACCCCTTTACCGCGCCCCACCCAGAGGATGTCGGCGAGTTGAAAACTGCCCGGGCGCAAGCTTACGATTTAGTTTTCAACGGTTATGAAATTGGCGGCGGGAGTTTGCGGATCTATCAGCGAGAAATTCAGGAGAAGGTGTTTGAGGCGATCGGTTTGTCTGCTGAGGAAGCTTATAGTAAGTTTGGCTTTTTGTTAGAAGCCTTTGAGTATGGAACCCCGCCTCATGGGGGTATTGCTTATGGGTTGGACCGGTTTGTGATGTTGTTAGCCGGCGAAGAGTCTATTCGCGACACGATCGCTTTTCCGAAGACCCAACAAGCGCGGTGTTTGCTTGCTAACGCGCCTAGCGCTGTGGATAAGAAGCAGTTGAAGGAGTTGCACGTTGCTTCGACTGTGAAGGAGAAGAAGTAGAGTAGTGGGGGCGATCGCTTTTTTTCGGGGCGATCGTCTATATTTTCATATTGGTATCGGGTCTCCTATTTCCGACCGCAAAAATTTTCCTTTTTTCCCCCTTGACAATAATTAGAACCGTGTTATAATACCGTCGCCTGCTGTTATTCAGATTTCTAACAGCGGTATTGGTCTTGTGGGTGATTGTCTCATAAGCCAAGGTACGCCCATCTTAACTATAAGGAGATTGAAAATGAAAACCCTGACAGTTGACAGTAAGAACAATTGTTTTCAGGTTGACCAAGGGTGGATGGATGCTTTCCAAAATCAAGGTGCGTCCGCTACTTTAGAACCAGGAATGTATGTGCTGCGGATTAAAAGCGGCAGTTTTAGCTATGCCGACGGTCGCGGAGAGGAAGCATTTGTTTTACTTTGGATTTATGGCGGTAAGTTTATCAATTACAAAACCAACGTCGAAACTACTGCTACCTGGTCTTCTTTGAACGGGTATGATGACACTCTTACTTTAGAGGTCAAAGAAACTACTAATGTTTCTGCTGCCCTGTTGGATGTGAACAAGGAAGATAATAGCGGCGAAGTTGTTGTTTCGATTTTAGATGCTTAATGCCAGGGAAGCGCAAATAGCTATAACTAACTAAAGACAAGAGCGATCGCTTTTTTTCGGGGCGATCGCTCTTTTTAAAAGCGTTCTTTTTCAGCAGATATTGGCCCTTTCAAGTATTTTTTCTTTGTAGATAAATCCCCCGGTCCTCCATCGAGACAACCCACTAAATCGCCGGCAGCCTCTAAGGCAGACATCGGTCTT
>CALKCV010000359.1 GCA_938083405.1 uncultured Microcoleaceae cyanobacterium
CCTTTTCCCTCAAAGACTTTCCCAGAAATTCATAAGCCTGGGGCAAGTCAGGTAAAGCATTTATTACCTCAGCAAAAACTCCCCCATCCGCCCCTAACTTTTTCAATTCTTTCCAGCTTTTACCTAATTTGTGGTAAGCAGGAACAAAATCTGCTTTAATCTTAATAAAACCGCAGAAAGCAGCCGCAGCTTCTTGCCATCGAGAAAGCGCCATCAAAGCCTGCCCCAATTTATCGTAAGACCAGGGAAAATCGGGATTTAATTTAATAGCTTCTCGGTAAGCATCCACCGCTTCATCCCACCTTTCTAGTCCTAACAAAGCTTCCCCTAATTTGTGGTAATGCCACGAACAATTAGGGTTGATTTCTATAGCTTTGCCGCAAGCGATCGCCGCCTCTTCCCACCTTTCCTGCTTTAGCAAAGCCTCCGCTAATTTGTCGTAGGAAAAAGGAAAATCTGGATAACTTTCTTTGCCATTTTCGTAAGCTTCCACCGCTTCATCCCACTTCTGATTTTTTAAGAGCAATGCCCCTAATTTATTGTACATCTCGGCCTTCTTTTTATCTGCCCCAATCTCGTCCGTCCCTCCATCGCCATCGGCATCCTGTCGAACGGGCCAGGCCATCGGTTTTACTTGGCCCTTGGGGACTAAATCGACATTTATGGCAGACTGGTTGGCGGTATCAGTAGTTTTTCGGTTATTGGTAAACTGCATCAAATCCTGGTAAGCTGGCTAAACGCAAACCCTCAATCTAATTAAGAGGAAAGGAACTACAACTCATAAAATTTCTTCTTAAATTTTAACCCTTTTGTTTGAAAAAAGTAGCATCAAATAAAAACTATAATTAACAATTATGTCACCTCTCCACCCCGCACCCAAAGTCAGCGTAATCATACCAATTTATAACGGCGATCGCTATGTTGCCGAAGCGATCGAAAGCGTCTTAAATCAAACTTACACCAACTACGAAATAATCGCGATCGACGACGGTTCCACGGACAAAACTCGCCAAGTATTAGAACCATACTCAGACAAAATCAAGTATATTTACCAAGAAAATCGAGGATTATCTGCTACCAGAAATCGCGGCATAGAAATAGCCACCGGAGAATTCGTCGCCCTCCTCGACTGCGACGACATCTTTCTCCCCTACAAATTAGCAGAAGAAATAGCAATATTTCAACAGCAACCGTCCTTAGCATTAGTACAAAGCGGCTGGTGTCTCATAGACGAAAACGGCAAATATATAGAGGATGTCGAATTCTGGCGCAAATCTCCTAACTTAGATTTAGAAGACTGGCTGTTGTGGCAAGCAACCTTGCCGAGTGGGATGATGTTTCGCAGGAGGTGGCTGTTAAAAATTGGCGGGTTTAATGCCAAACTCCGCAAAATGGAAGACCTCGATATCGTACTTCGTTTGGCATTAGCTGGAGGCAGATCCGCTTGGTTAAAAAAACCCGCAGTTTGCTATCGCCAACATACCGCGAACCTCTCCCAAGATAGACCTGGATACACCCGCGCTTTAGAAGAATTACTCGACAACTTTTTCGCCCAAAAAAACCTTCCAGAAAACGCCCGCCAAATAGAACAAAGAGTCCGCTACGGTTCCCTAGTTTGGAACTCCTGGAGGCTTTATCGAACGGGTCATGCTGAAGTAATGGCGCAGTATTTAAAAAAGTCTCTGCAATATTCTAAATTTACTCCCAGAAAGACTATCTCTAACTGGGTTTCCAACTTTATTTATTTCGCAGCCGATACTAATACTCCTTTCCAAACTTCCCAACTGAGAAAACTGCCCGCCTGGCAGGAATTAATTAATAGTATCGTACCCCAAAAACCGCCGAAAGTAAGCATCGTTATCGGCAGTTACAACAACGCCGAATATATCGAAGAAGCGATCGACAGCATTTTAAATCAAACCTACAACGATTTTGAAATTATTATAATCAACGACGGTTCCACCGACAATACCGCCGCAGTATTAGAACCCTACTTAGATGTCATTAAATATCAATATCAACAAAATCAAGGAGTAGCAAAAGCCCGCAACAACGGCATCAGAATATCCAGAGGAGAATTAATCGCCTTTCTCGACTCCGACGACTTTTTCATGCCAGAAAAATTAGCCGAACAAGTCGCAGTTTTCGAGGAAAATTCCTCCTTAACGATGGTACAAACCGGCTGGAGGTTTGTCACCGAAGGCGGTGAAGGAATTAAAGATGCCGAACCTTGGAAACAGGCCCCAGAATTAGATGTCAAAAGTTGGTTGTTTTGGCAGGCAACTCTGCCTAGCGCCATGATGTTTCGGCGGGAGTGGTTGGAAGTTCGCGGCGGTTTTGACGGGCGGTATTTTCCAGTAGAAGATTTGGATATTGTTTTGCGTCTGGCGCTGTCTGGAGGGAAGGCCGGTTGGTTGAAAAAACCTTTAACTTGCTATCGCCAACACGGCAGCAGCGCTTCTGGTTTGGGAAATAGAAAAGGCGTGACTAAATCTCAGGAAAAACTCTTTAATGACTTCTTCTCCAGAGAGGATTTGCCGGAGGAAATTAAGGAGTTAGAAAATAAGGTTCGCTACAATTCTCTGATTTGGAATTCCTGGAGACTATATAACGCGGGCAACTGGGAAGAAATGGCGTATTATTTGCGCAGATCTCTGCCTTATTCTGGTTTGAATTTCCGACAAACTCTGGTTAGCTGGCTTTCTAATTTTATCTTCTTCGCTGCCGATAGTAACGATGCAGATTTTGACCTCGCAGAATTGAGAAAATCTCCCGAATGGCAGCAGTTAATTAATAGTATTTTGCCACCAGAAGCGCCCCGAGTCAGCGCAGTCATAGGCACTTACAACAACGGCAAATATATCAAAGAAACTATCGACAGCATTTTAGATCAGACTTACGAAAATTACGAAATTATTATTATTAACGACGGTTCCACCGACAATACCGAAGAAGTTTTAGCGCCCTATTTGGATGTCATTCGCTACGTCGATCGAGCAAATCAAGGAGTCGCCAAAGCGCGAAATTTAGGAATCCAAATGGCGCGGGGAGAATTTGTGGCTTTTGTAGATTCCGACGATGTTTTTCTGCCGGAAAAGTTGGAGGAACAACTAGCAGTTTTTGAGGAAGATTCTTCCTTAACTATGGTACAAACTGGATGGCGGTTTGTTGACGAAAAAGGGGAAGGAATTAGAAATGCCGAACCTTGGAAAAATGCCCCAGAATTAGATATCAAAAGTTGGTTGTTTTGGCAGGCAACTCTGCCTAGCGCCATGATGTTTCGGCGGGAGTGGTTGGAAATTCACGGAGGTTTTGACGGGCGGTATTTTCCGGTGGAAGATTTGGATATTGTTTTGCGTCTGGCCCTGTCTGGAGGGAAGGCGGCGTGGTTGAAAAAACCGCTGGTTTGCTATCGACAACACGGCAGCAGCGCTTCTGGTTTGGGAAATAGAAAAGGCGTGACTAAATCTCTGGAAAGATTGTTCGACGACTTCTTCTCCAGAGAGGATTTGCCGGAGGAAATTAAGGAGTTGGAAAT
>CALKCV010000360.1 GCA_938083405.1 uncultured Microcoleaceae cyanobacterium
CTGAGTGGAAGGTTGCCCAACCAGCGCTTGCGGGATAAAGCTGAAGAAATAGCAAAAGAAGCGGCCCCAAACCTAGAGTTAGATAATAAAATAGTGGCAGTAGAAGTCCCACCAGAGCCCGAACAGGTAAGGTCAGCGGTCGAACGGGTGACGGGGGCCTTAAATCAAATTAAGGGTGTGTCTGTCGTTACTGAATACGCAGAAGAGAAGGTCAAAGTGGAAGGAACGGTAAGGGACATGGCCCAATCTCAAATAATTGTCCGAGAGTTAGAGCAAATACCCGGGGTGAAGTCGGTCGTCAGTACGATTAAATTAAGTCCTCTGACTCTGGAAAATCGCATCTACTTTGATGTCAATTCTGTGAAATTGAACCCAGCTTATCAAGAGACTATTGTCGAGATCGAGCAATTTATGAGCCAATATCCCGAGAAACACCTAAAAATACAAGGTTATAGCGATCGCGCGGGCCGCCGTAAAAGGAACCAACAGTTGGCCCTCCAACGGGCGGAAGCGGTGCGAGATGCTCTGGTGGAGGAAGGTGTCGATCCCCGTCGCCTGGAAGTAATTGGCAACCCCACTCCTCCGCCGGATGTGGAATTTAACCAACCGCTACTATTATCTAGGTGCGTACTTTTTGAACCGTTTGAACCGGGTGCCAAATAGGAAGTTATGACAACAATATCTAAGAAAATTTGTTTGGTAGGCGATTTTGGGGTTGGCAAAACCAGTCTAATTCGTCGATTTGTCGATCGCCAGTTTAGCGATAAATATCTCTCAACAGTGGGAGTGAAAATTTCGCGGAAAAAAATTGACTTGTCTGAAGAAAAAAGCGTCCAGCTTTTAATTTGGGATTTAGAAGGTCATACTAAGTTTAAAGCGATCGCTCCTAGTTATTTACAAGGTGCCAGCGGCGCGATTATTGTTGCCGACGTCACTCGTCAGGAAACCATAGATAATATGCTCGAAAGACTGGAACTGTTTTTATCTGTAAATCCTAAAGGGATAGCTATTTTCGCCTTGAACAAAGCAGATTTGATAGATCCAGAAAAGGTAGCTAAACTATTAGAAAATCTCCAAGAAAACCAACCAGATAGAGTAATAGCAACCTATTCTACTTCAGCGAAAACAGGCGAAAATGTTGACGAAATGTTTCACTTAATGTCAGAAAAAACGATCGAGTAAACAGCAGCAAAGGGATAAATGTTTCCAGTCAAGTAATGCCATAATTTTAGTAAAATACCCGCGATAGATAATAAAAATCGCGGGAATTTTCGCATGATGACTGCCCCGATCGCAACTATTAGCAATTAGCGAAAGAAATGAATAAACTTTTTAAAAAACTATTAGCTCCGCGCCAGATAGAATATGTAATCTTAGATAAAGATTTTCTTATTATCGAAAATTCCTGGGGAGCGGCGAATTTTGCTGAAACTCCAGAAGAGGTAAAAGTAGGTCGAGATATTCGATGGAGCTTTCCCGAGATCGTCGGCTTAGAAGATATTTTGACGAGAATGTTAGAAAAAGATACAGAAGCTTTTGACTTAAAAGGAATCAATCGAGAAGTATCTGGGAAAAAGCTAATCTATCTAGATATTTGTATTGTAGGCTTCCGGGGAGAAGAAGATGAAGAATTAAACAATTGTTTTTTAATTTTCTTAGAAGATGCAACGGAAAGAATGATATTAAGACAAGAATTAGTGCAGTCGAGAAACGACGCTTATTTCTTATTAGAAGAATTAACCGCTACAAAATCTTATCTAGAGCAAATTATAGAATCCACAGCCGATGCTTTATTTGTTACCTCAAACTCCGGGATTATCAAAACAGTCAATGGTGCCTGCGAAGAGCTATTTGGCTATAGTAAAGAAGAATTAATAGATCGCCCCCTATCCCAAATACTAGCCCCAAAGGAGGCAGACACCCGAGAAAAAAGATTCCAGCAAAGCTCTGCGATGGCCCGATCGTCCCATTCCCCCTCCGCAACCATAGAAGTAACCTGTCGGACCAAAAACGCTAAAGAAATTCCGGTGGGGTTTTCTCGTTCTCCCATTAATACGGAGTTCAAAGAGCTACAAGACGACGTTGTTTATATAGGCAGAGATTTAAGCGAAGCCAAACGGGTGCAAGCCGAAATGGCCATGATGAATGCAACCCTGGCCCAGAAAGTAGAGGCTCGAACCGCAGAACTGCAAAACACGGTCCAACAGCTAGCGGTCGAAATGGCCCAAAGGCGACGGACCGAAGAAGCCCTCCAGAATATAGTAGCCGGGACAGCCTCGGTAACGGGTAAAGATTTTTTCCCCGCCCTAGTTCGCCATCTAGCAGCTTCCCTGAGAGTTCGCAATGCCATAGTCTCAGAATTCAAGGGAGAAGATCGCCTGCAAACTCTAGCATTCTGGCACGACGATCGCCCGGGAGAAAACTTCGATTACGCCGTACCAGGCAGCCCCTGCGAGATAGTCAAGGGAGAGGGCAAACCTTGTTACTACCGGGATAAATTGCAGGAACAATTCCCAGCAGACGAAGTTTTAGTGACAATGGAGGCAGTCT
Source organism: uncultured Microcoleaceae cyanobacterium (assembly GCA_938083405.1). GTDB lineage: Bacteria > Cyanobacteriota > Cyanobacteriia > Cyanobacteriales > Microcoleaceae > CALKCV01. The sequence continues at coordinate 2,551 of CALKCV010000360.1, forward strand.
CCTATCTGGGAGTGCCTCTATTAGATGCATCCGAGAAAGTCATCGGCGTGCTGTGCGTGTTAGATGACAAGCCGATATTAGAAGGGCAAAAGTTCCAATCGATTATGACAGTTTTCGCAGCTAGGGCGGCGGCGGAACTCCAGCGCAAGCGCGCGGGGGAAGCCCTAGAGCAAGCTAACGAAGAGTTAGAAGCGCGGGTGGAAGAAAGGACGCAGGAACTGGTCGCCACAAACAGAGAGCTAGCGGCGCAAATAGCCGATCGCCTAGAAGCAGAGTTAGCCCTGGAACGAAGCGAGACGAGGGCCACGAGACATCAAACCGGCTTGCTGCTGCTGGCTCGCACTGGGGCTATCTATACCGGGCAGGTGGATGCAGCATTTCGGGAGATTACCAAGATAGCGGCCCGCATCCTGACGGTAGAGCGAGTAAGCGTCTGGTTATATAACGACGACGGTTCCGAGTTGCACTGCGCTAGCTCGTACGAATTGAACAAAGGCAGACATTCCCAAGGGTTGACTCTCAATGTTAGAGACTATCCGAATTATTTCCGCGCTCTAGTAGAGGAGCGCTCCATCGTTGCAGGGGATGTCCATACTCATCCCGCCACTAGGGAATTTTCTGAGTCTTATCTGAGACCTTTGGGAATTACTTCCATGTTAGACGTGCCGATCCACTCAGACGGGCGGACGGTGGGAGTAATTTGTCACGAACATATCGGCATCGAACGCTCCTGGTCCCTCGACGAGCAAAACTTTGCTGGCTATCTGGCTTATATGGCTTCTTTGGCATTAAGCACGAGCGATCGCCTCCAGGCCCAGGTAGCGTTGCGCCATAGCGAGGAACGCCTGCGGACTATTATCAGCACTACCAGCGACGGCATCTTAGTTTTGGATGCGGGAGGCAAAATACTTTTCCTCAACTTTGCCGCGCAATCTATGTTTGGTTACTCGGAAGAAGAAATGCAGGGAGTGGTGTTTGGGAATCCCACTATTGGCACTTGCGAGCTGCACCTCCTGCATTTCAATAAAGAAAGCGCCATCGTCGAAATGCGCTCCGTTGAAATTACCTGGGAGGGAGCCCCTGCTTATCTGGCTTCTCTGCGAGATATTACCGAAAGGAAGGAAGGAGAAGAAAAGTTGAAGCTTTACCGCGAGATTATTGCTAATTCTAACGATGCGATTTCTATTATCGACACTCAAGGACGTTACCTCGAACAAAACCAAGCCCATGCCAACTTGTTGGGGTACTCCGATGGAGAGTTAAAAGGGAATACTCCCGCCTTGCACCTGGGAGAAGAAGCTTTCTCGGGAATATTTGACGAACTGGCAATGCGGGGGAGGTTAAGGAAAGAAATTATTAGCCGCAATAAAGACGGAATAGCCTTAGACTTGGACTTAGCTGCCTTTGCCGTGCGATCGCCAGAAGGCGAGATAAGTTGCTATGTAAAAATTAAGCGGGATATCAGCGATCGCAAGCGAGTGGAACAGGCTTTGCGCTTGACTCAGTTTTCTGTAGATAACGCAGCCGATGCGGTCTTCTGGGTCGATTCTGCGGCACGCTTCTTTTACGTCAACCAAGCAGCCAGTCTGGCTTTGGGATACGATCGCTCCGAACTTTTGCAACTATCGGTCTGGGATATCGACGTTCCATTACAGCCGACAAATTGGTACGAATTTTGGCAGGAATTGAAATCGCGAACTTCTCTGATGTTTGAAAGCAAGCATAGAAGGGGCGACGGCAGCATCTTCCCCGTCGAGCTCACCGTCAACTATCTGGAATTTGACGGGCGAGAATATGCTTGTGCCTTCGCCCGAGATATAAGCGATCGCCTCAACGCACAAAAAGCCTTACAAAAATCGGAAGCCAGACTCGCAGGCATTCTCGAGCTGGCCAAAGATGCCGTTATTTCTATTAACGAAACGGGGCGCATCACCCTCTTTAACCAAGGTGCGAGCAATATCTTTGGTTATACGGCACGGGAGGCGATAGATAGACCCCTAGACATTTTAATTCCAGAAAAAAATCGTCAAATTCACCGGGGACATATTGAAGATTTTAAAAAGTCATCTAAAACCAATCGAAAAATGGGAGGAAACCGAGAAATAACCGCTTTAAGAAAAGATGGAACTATATTTCCGGCGGAAGCTTCTATCTCGAAACTAAATTTAGATGGGGAAACTATTTTAACAGTAATTCTTAGAGATATTACAGAAAGAAAAGAAGCGGAAGCAGCAATAAAAGAGAGCCAGCAGCGGTTGCAGGGCATTTTAGACTACGCTCCTGCCATGATTTTTATTAAAGATTTAGAAGGAAGATATATAGAAATAAACCGCCAACTTCAAGAGTTATTTAAAGTAGCTCCCAAACAGTTACAAGGAAAAACAGATTTAGAACTGGTCCCGGAGATTTGGCCGCAGGAATTAGCTCGGATGTGGCAGGAAGAAGAGCGGGAGATTATCTCTACTAAATTAGCAAGGGAGTCGGAATGTATTATCCCTCTGCCAGATGGAATGCACCATTATTTAATGACTAAATTTCCGCTATACGATGCCGGAGGAGAAGCTTATGCTATCTGCGGCTTATGGACGGATATTACAGAAAGAGTGCAAGCAGAAACAGAACGCGATCGCTTCTTCAGCCTCTCGGTGGATATGCTCTGTATTTCTGGATTTGACGGCTATTTCAAGCGTATAAACCCGGCTTGGGAAAACACGTTTGGTTACAGCAGCTCGTTCATGTTAGCTAAACCATCGCTCGAATTCGTTCATCCAGAAGACCGAGAAGCAACCCTGGCTCAAATGGAAAAAACGGTTGCAGGTGCCCTGACTATTAACTTTGAAAACCGCTATCGCTGTCGGGATGGCTCTTATAAATGGTTGAGCTGGACTGCAGCCCCCTTCAGCCAAGAAGGTTTAATCTACGCAGTAGCCCACGATATCACCAGCCGCAAAGAATACGAAGCCGCGCTCGAACAAGAACGCCGACAGTTGCAACAGATTATTAACAACGCTCCAGTGGCTATGGCTCTGTTCGATAAAGAAATGCGCTATCTCGCCCACAGCAAAAAATGGCTGACGGATTACAATTTAGAAGGCGAACTTCTCATAGGACGCAATCATTATCTAGTCTGCTCCGACATACCCGAACCATGGAAAACTGCTTATGCCAAAGGGATGAATGGGGAAATTGTATCTGCCGATGAGGATTTATGGGAGCGTGGGAATGGCAGCAACTTATATCTGCGTTGGGCTATCCATCCTTGGTATGCGATCGAGGGGGAAGTCGGCGGCATCGTCATTGTCAGCCATTTAATTAACGAATTGGTAGAAGCTAGGGAGTCTGCCTTGGAAGCGGCGCGGATGAAGTCGGAATTTCTGGCTACCATGAGCCACGAAATCCGCACTCCTATGAATGGAGTGATCGGCATGACGGATTTGTTGAAGAGAACCAGTTTGACATCAGAGCAGCAGGAGTTTGTGGAAACTATCGAGGTGAGCGGTCAAAATCTGCTGTTGATAATTAACGATATCCTCGATTTCTCCAAGCTAGAGGCGGGGCAAATGCGCTTGGAAACTACGGATTTCGATGTAAGCGATTGTACTGAGGAGGTCGTCGAACTGCTGCAGGCGGGGGCAGAGGCTAAGGGGTTGGAAATATTTAGCTTGGTGGAACCTAATTTGCCCTTTGCTTTAAAGGGAGATGCTTCTCGCTTGCGTCAAGTGTTGATGAATTTGGCGGGTAATGCGATTAAGTTTACCGAAAGAGGAGAAGTAGTATTAAAAGTATCTTCGCTCCATGACCGATTACCCGATGGCGACAACCCGCTTAAGCTTCGCTTTGAAGTCCGGGATACGGGAATAGGTATCGCGCCGGAAGACCAGAAAAAGTTGTTTAAGTCTTTCTCTCAGGTGGATGCTTCTACTACTCGCAAATACGGCGGCACCGGTTTGGGGTTGGCTATTTGCAAGCAATTGGTTGAGTTGATGGGAGGTGAAATAGGGGTGGAAAGTACCCCAGGGGAAGGCTCGACATTTTGGTTTACTGTCTCGTTTGAAAGGCAATTCGGGGCAGTTACGAGGGATTCTTTGCCCCAATTTTTACATAGGCGGTTGTTAATAGCCGATAGTAGTTCTACTTGGGGGGAGGTTTTGCGTTCTTACGCTCTGGCATCGGGAATGGATGTGGATGAGATGGAGCCGGGGGCGAATTTGGTTGAGGTTGTTCTCGGGGCGATTAATCGCGGGCAACCCTACGATGTGGCGATCGTTACTCCAGATGCTCCGGGGGTTAATCTGGATGCTCTGGAGGCTTTGTTGAAGTCTAGTTCTGCAATGGCCAGTTGTAAAGCTGTCGTTGTCAGTTCGCGCGATCGCCGCGACCCGGCCGTGCAATTGCACGAGCGGGGCTTTGCCGGTTATCTGCAGAGGCCTGTTAAGAGACGGCGTTTTTTGGAGTGCTTGAGGGGAGTTCTTGCTTCAAGGAGCGATGGGGCGGCAAGTCTCCCAGAGAGAAACGACGCTCCAGGAAAGTCTGAGGATGGGGTTGGTAAAATTGCTAAGATTTTGTTAGTAGAGGATACTCCCATCAATCAAAAGGTGGCTTTAAGTTTGCTGAAGGTGGCGGGATACAACGATTGCGATTGTGTTTCTAACGGTCGCGAAGCTCTCGAATGTCTGGCGGAAACTGATTACGATCTGGTATTGATGGATTGTCAGATGCCGGTTCTAGACGGCTACGAGACCACTAGAGTCCTGCGGAAACTAGAAGGGAGCGAGAAGCCCTCCGGGCCGCTTCGGGAACGCCATACGGTGGTAATTGCTATGACTGCTAATGCGATGAAGGGCGATCGAGAAAAGTGTCTGGCCGCCGGTATGGACGATTATATTAGCAAGCCCATCGATTTGGAAGTCTTGAAGGATGTTTTAAATTCTTGGACGGACTATAAGCTCGAACAAAGGGAAAGCATACCAGCAGAAAGACCTCGGTTGCATCCGCAAAGCAACGCTTACGCAACACCAAACCCGGAAGCAACCGATCGGACTGAGGAATTCCCAGTAGATATGAATCGCTTGCACGAACTCTCTCGGGGGGATACGGAGTTTGAGTTGGAAATGCTAGAGACTTTTCTCGAAGATGCTCCGAGTTATATAGATGACGCTAAAAAAGCTTTAGCGAGTAACGATTGTGCCGCCATCCACGCCAGGGCCCATCAGCTAAAGGGTGCTAGCTCTATGGTTGGCATTCGCAAAATGCCGGAGGTAGCGGCTAGACTGGACGCTCTGGCTAAGGAAAATCGTACTGAGGGGGCCGAGGAGTTGTTAGCTGAGTTGGAACGTCTCATGGAAGTGCTTAGAGAATTTGTTGAACATTGGGATTATTAGCGGTGTAAAATAAGAGAGGGGGAAGACAAGGGAGAGGTTAAAAATCGAACGAAGCTTGTCCTCCTTGTCCTCCTTGTCTCCCTTCTCCCCTTGTCCCCCTTGTCCTCCTTGTCTCCCTTCTCCCCTTGCGGTTCGCTCCACCCGAGCTACAATAGACTATTGCCGATTTTCGCCTGTAGCTTATCTAACAAAGCTTCTGGCTGTAGGGGCGGGCTGAACCAATAACCTTGGATAATAGAACATTTATTTTGTCGGAGCATTTCTAATTCCGCCTCAGTTTCTACTCCTTCGGCGATCGCCTTTAAGTTCAAACTCTCTGCCATTCTTAAGATAGCAGAAATTAAGGCGGCGCCTTTCGAGTCGGGAGTGAGGTTGCGCACGAAACAGCGATCTATTTTTAAGATGTCAAAAGGAAATTGTTGCAGGTAGCTTAAAGACGAGTAACCGGTGCCGAAGTCGTCTAAAGAAAGGCTAATGCCTATGGCTTTGAGTTTTTTGAGAGTAGCGATCGCCACCGTGGGATTCTGTACTACTGCACTTTCGGTAAGCTCTAACTCCAGCAGGCTAGGATCTAAGCCTACACTCTCTAAGATATTAATAATTCTAAGGCTCAGACCTGGTTGATTGAACTGCCGTCCGGACAAATTTACCGCTACGGGTATATGCAACCCTGCTTTTTTCCAGATATCTGCTTGCTTGCAGGCTGCACCAAGGACCCATTCGTCCAGGGGCAAAATTAAGCCCGTCTCTTCTGCTAGGGGAATGAATTCTGCCGGAGAAACCAACCCTCGTTCTGGATGCTCCCACCGCACCAGGGCTTCGACTCCGATCACTTTTCCCGTTAGTATATTTACTTTCGGCTGATAGTGCAATCTAAGTTGATTATCATCTATAGCATGACGCAAGCCCGTCTCTAACATGAGGCGATCGTAGGATTTCTCTTGAATAGTTTTGGCGTAGATTTGAGAAGAATTGCCTCCTTTGCGTTTGGCTCGGTACATTGCTGCTTTCGCATTTTTTAGCAAGTTATCGATATCCGAAGCCTCATCTGGATACAGGGCTACCCCCATGCTGCAAGTGATAAATACGTTATGTTCTACTAGGGTAAAAGAGCCTTCGAGAGTTTCTACAATCCCCCGTGCCACAGCAACAGCAGCTTCTCGGCTGGAAACTGGGGGGAGAATTAGAGCGAGTAGTTCCGTATTTAGTCGCGCCACCGTACCCTCTCCGTCAGCATAAGGCATGAGGCGATCGACCACAGCTTGTAGTAATAAGTCGCAATAGTCAGTTCCCAAACTGTAGTTCAATTGCTCGAACTGGTCCAAGCTTAGGACTGCGACGGGGACTAATTGAGTAGATGGATTAAAAGAGGTTAAAAGTTGTTGAAAGCGATCGCGCAATACCAGTTGATTGGGGATATTGGTAGAACTATCAAAATAAACTAAATTATTGAACTTGGCAAGAGCTTCCTCCACTGCCTTGGTTTTTTGTATTTCTATTGTTTCGTATTTGTTTAACTGAGTGGCGATCGCGCTTAATAGTTCGTCTCTAGTGAATGGTTTGGTCAGAAAGTCATTAGCCCCGAGTTGCATAACTTGTCGTAAAGTCGCTCGCTCGTCTTTTGCTGTTAGGCAAATGAAGGGTATCATGGCCGTGGTCGAGTCTTGTTGTAGCGTTGATAAAACCCCGTAACCATCGAGCTCTGGCATCATAATGTCGCAAAGTATCAGATTGGGGGCTTCCCCACGGGCCAACTCCACTCCCTTCTTGCCATTTTCTGCTGCAATTGCTTCATACCCCGCTTTAGAAAGTAGTTTCAGCACTAGCTTGCGAATAGATTGGTCATCTTCTATAACAAGGATCTTTTTCATCGGTACATCTATAAGTATTCTTTTTTGGTATGACAATAAGAATTACTTTAACTCCTACTGCCTGCATGAACGCGAGGGATTTTAGGCCATTAGGCTAGAGGCAAACGAGTTTTATGGCCATAGGTCGGCTCGAATTTTGGACAAGAGAAACATAATTTTAAATTATTTTAGCATCGATCGCCCTTCTCAAGCTAGATTAAATCGAAAAAAGTCAGGAAAATTTATAAGTCTGAATTTACTTGAAAAAAATCTTCATCTTAGAGGCGATCGAATTAATATTTTGGTGCTAATTCTCAAGTTACAACAAAAATTAAATAGAATTTATTGGCGACAAAAGTAGCCAATAAAGAGGTTTTAGGGAGCCGCTAACAGGACACGAATAACAACGCTAAAATGCTATAGAGCTTCCTTCAATAGTATGGTTTGCTCAAACCATGCTATCATGCTACCCATGGTTGATAACCAGGGAAATTTGTGAGTTAATTCCAAAGTAAAAATGCACCCAATAATTTAAAAGCAATTAGAGTAGAGCTAGGAAGTTAGAAATAGTTTTTGAAGATAATTGCTATAAATTAATCGATTGTTTTTAAAGCAGTAGGGGAAGGCGGACTCGACGAGCCTCTAACTGGGTACGGCAGTAGAAATGCTTTTTTTAGGCCAAAAGAATTGGGCCGTTGTAACTCAGGGCATGGGAGTATTTTAATCCAAAAGTCTGAAACTAGGGAATTTGAGATGGGATGGGATTAATACGATGCCTTTAGCCCACGAATATTCGCTCAATATGTTAGAGTCAGTGCAGCTAGAGAGTTGCTCGTGGCTAGAGCTTAGGGCGCTCGTAGTTCTAGGCTATAACCAGCAATTAATACCGGCAATGGCAGTATTTAGGGCCTCATACTAGCGGAGGCGATCGCTACTGTGGATGCAATTTTTTATATTTTCCCCTGACAGACAAAGACGAAAAGACAGATATGGGAATAACATTTGATTTAAGTAGCGATCGCTCTAATTAACTATTTATAAAAAAGGAAGATTGCAAGTGAAATCAATCATCAAGAAACTATTAGCACCTCGCCAAATCGAGTATTTAGTAATCGATAAAGACTGGATAGTATTAGAGATATCCGTCGGCGTGCCGAGGTTATCAGATAATCCCGAAGAAACAGTTGTAGGTAAAGACGTTCGTAAGAGCTTTCCCGAGCTAATAGGACTAGAAAATATTTTCACAGAAGTATTAGAAGAGCGGCAGGAAAATTTCCAACTTAAAGGAATTGCCCGCTCCCGGGGTCAAAATGCTCCTCTGTATATCGATCTCTATATTATTGCCGAAAGAGAGGAAAAAGCTACAGAAAATAACTTAATGCTGTTGGTAGAAGATGCCACGGAAAAGATGGTTACTCAGCAAGCATTAATCCAGGCAGCTAACGAATCAAATCTCTTATTAAGTGCCCTCGCTGCTTCCAAAGATTATATAGACAAAATTCTTACTTCAATGACCGATGTTTTGTTAGTAACTAACAAAAACGGTTTGATTAAAACTATTAATCCTGCCGCCGAAAATTTGTTTGGGTATAAAGAAGAAGAATTAATCGACCAGTATATTTCCAAGGTCATACCTGAAGAACATTTATTGCACCAAGTCCGCGAGCAAAAATCGTTAGATCGAGCCCAAAAACCAGAAGATTTGGAAGTAATTTGTCAGGCAAAAAACGACCAAAAAGTTATATTAGAGTTTTCTTGTTCTCCCATTCAAAGCAGTGTTAAGGGCTTAATAGATTTTGTTTATATCGGTCGGGATATTACAATTCGCAAGCGACAAGAAGAAGAACTAAACCTAGCTTTACAAAAAGAAAAAGAATTAACAGAATTAAGAAATCGCTTCTTCTCAATGGTAGCTCACGAATTTGGCAATCCCTTGAATGCAATATTATTTTCCTGTCAGTTACTGCAAGAATACAAGGAAGACATAACTGAGGAAGAAAAAGACCAATATGTAGCTTACATTCGAGAATCTGCCAAACAGACCATCGAGCTATTAAATGATGTTCGGTTTATTGGTAAGGCTGAATCGAGCGGACTTGCTTATAAACCAGGACCGATCGATTTAATAAGTTTCTGTTCTCATTTAGTAGAAGGAATGAAAATAACTACCCGTGGCAAGCACGAAATCAAACTAAATATTGCTAATAATAGCGCCGCCGCAGTAGATCGAGAAAACCCCCCGCTAGATCCCAATAATTTGCCTCTCATAGATAAAAAATTATTGCGGCATATTTTGACTAATTTGCTGTCTAATGCAATCAAATATTCTCCCAAGGGTGGCCGGGTACATTTCGACCTAGTTTTGGAGGAAGAAGAGGCAAGGTTTAAGATTAAAGATGAAGGCATTGGCATTCCAGCAGAAAACTTAGAAAACCTGTTTCAATCATTTTATAGAGCCCAAAATGTAGGAGAAATTCCCGGTTCTGGACTGGGGTTAGCTATTGTAAAACAATGCGTAGATTTACAAGGCGGTACTATTGAAGTGAAGAGCGAATTAGGAAACGGAACTACTTTTGTAGTTACTATTCCTTTAAAGCAACAAGGGTTACAAAAATAAAAAAAGTTAAATTTTAAAAGCCAACATACAGGGGTAGCATTTACTAAGCTAATTAATAAAAATGAAGGGAGTATTTAAAAAAATATTGGCTTTGAAAAACATGGATTACCTGGTAGCAGATCGCGACTTAGTTATCGTCGATAAATCAGAACAAATAGGACGATTTGCAGAGAATCCAGAGGATCTAGTGGAGGGTAAAGATATCTGCCTTGCCTTTCCAGAATTAATCGGGACTGAAGAGATTTTAAATGCTATAATAGCAGGAGATCAAAGTAATTTCGATCTAAAAGGTATTTCCAGAAACGATGCCGATGGTTCTATTTTCTATTTTAATATT
>CALKCV010000361.1 GCA_938083405.1 uncultured Microcoleaceae cyanobacterium
TAATTAATAATTGTTGGACGGTCGTCGTCGGGGTGGCTCCTTAGCGTTAATAGATGCCCTGTCCGCAAAGAAATTTTTTGTTCAAATTCCCCATGCCGAACTACTTAAATGGGGCTACTTTCTGCAACCGTAGCAAAAGCAACCAATTGAGGAAGGAGGGCGGGCATGGCCCACCCAGACCTATTTAATAGCGCTTAACCCCAGGATCTACGATGGCAGAGTAGGCATCTATACCGCCAACAATATTTTTGACATTGCTAAACCCTTGTTGGATCAGCCATTGACACATCTGAGCCGATCGCATTCCGTGATGGCACAGCACTAGAGTTTCTCGGTCGGCATCTAGCTTGCCGTGTATTTGGCCCGACCATTCGGCAAACTCGCTTAAGGGGAAAATTTCAAACCCTTCGATACTTGCTAATTCAATTTCCTGGGCTTCTCGCACGTCCACCAGTTGCAGATTTTCTTTTCCTTCTGCTAGGCGAAGGGCTAGTTCTTCAACGCTAATAGTTGCTATGGACTGTGGGGAATTTTGACCTGACATCTGATTTTTTTACCTCACCGCGCTAGGAACGATTTTAACTATCAATAATTTCCTGGAGCTTGTCAGCTTGAGAACCTTCCAAACGGGGGCCTTGAATTTGAACCACCTCAGAAGCTAAATAATTGCCCCAGCGAGCCGCTTGGGCTGCGGTATAACCGTGGGTAATGCCAAACAAAACTCCACCAGCAAAAGCATCTCCTGCCCCCACTGTATCGAGGGCCTTCACTGGAAACCCGGCTACATGAGTAACCTGCTTATTTTCCACTACCAGACAGCCGTTGGGACCATCAGTGATAAAAGCAGTAGTTACCAGCTCGCCTATTTTTGCCGCGCAATCTTCTAAAGATTCCATGCCGCAAAAACTCCGCGCCTCTTCGGCATTGCAAAATACTAAATCGCAATAATCTGTAATAAGCTTGCGGAAGTCCTCGGCAAAACTATCTACTAAAAACTTATCGGAAAAAGTAAAAGAAACCCGGACTCCATGACGCTTAGACTGTTCCATCGTTTCGATACAAGCCGCTCTGGTGTCGGGCCCGCTCCAGAGATAGCCTTCTGAGTAACTGTATTTAGAGCCACTGAGTGGTTTGACATTAATATCGCTCGGAGTTAATCCGATGGAAACTCCCAAATTAGTACACATAGTCCGTTCTGCATCTGGAGTTGTCAAAACCAAACAAGTTCCAGTCGGACCTTGAGAGACTGCGGCGGGGGTGACATCAAATTCTACGCCAACTTCTAAAAGGTCTTGGCGATAAAATTCGCCGTTGGTGTCCCCGGCAACCTTGCCGGTATAAAAAGCAGTACCACCGCTCTGGGCGATCGCGATAATGGTATTAGCTGCCGAACCTCCAGAACGCAATTTTAGCTTGGTATTTTCCAGCTCGTGCAAAAGTGCCCCTTGCTGTTGGGCATCCACCAGGGTCATTCCGCCTCGCTGGATGTCGTGTTTTTTGATGAAATCATCTTTTACAAATGCTAAAATATCAACTAGAGCGTTGCCGACGCCAAATACATCTATGGACTTTGAGTTTTCGATGTTTTCTGTCATTTGACCTTCTTTATTTGTTCCCGATTGATTTTACATCAGAGCTCGCCGCAAAAATCAATTTTTATGTAGGGTCAAAGCATAATGGCGGTCAATTTTGGTAAAAATCCCCCGTGAATGGTCTTTATGCTTTGCCCCGTCTTTATTAATGCTACGAGGTCTATCGAATCCACACTATTAGACTCAGATATACCCTCTAGGTTGGAATTTACCAATGCGTTCTCAAAAACAAATCCATAACTAAAGTTATTTATGAAAATTTCTCCAGGCAAAGCAGCTTCTATAACAAGTTTACTTTTATTGTTATTTTTTCCTAATTTTTTAGTTCTCTTAGGATATACTGTTAACGAAAGTATTTTCTTGGGAATTGTAGCGGGTCTTTCTGGCGGCTTAATTGCCGGATGGAGCCACATGGAATCAGAAGCAAAGCAACTAGAAAAAGCAGAAGAAAAAGTAGAAGAAGAAGAAAAAGAGCAATCGCAATCTGAAATGACTGCAACCTCTAACGAGCGATCGTTCTCTGAGGAAAAAGAACAGAATCAATACTTAAAGTATGACGATTCAGAAGAGTATGCGTCAGCCCTCGAAAATTGGGCAAAAGATCCGAGTAAGAATCAGGAAAACTCTTCTATAGAGCCTAGTAATTACGAGCCACGTTTTAGGTCTAGCTTCTTACCAAAAGAACCGAACAAAGCCCAAACACAGGATAAATCATCGGAAACAAATACTGCTAATTCTGACAGCTCGCCAAGGACGAACAAAACTTCAATTCGTGTCCGTAGGAAAGGGGTATCTTTATTTTCGTGGTTCTTAATGAAAGAAAAAGACTCATCTAAAAGCAACCGCCGTTAAGACTAAAAAAAAGGAAAAGCTACCGATAGACAATTTCCTATTTCCTATTCCCCATTCCAAGTTCCAAATGTTTTTATTTCTGTCTAAGCTATTACCGCTCTTTATTTATCCTCTGGGACTGAGTTGCCTGCTGACGATCGTAGGTTTAATTTTGCTGTGGCGTAGAAATTCCAGAGGGGCAGCAGCAGCAATTCTTACGGCCTTAACTGTCATCATAATTGCTAGTAATGGCTGGTTTTCGGGGTGGTTAGTTAAATCTTTAGAGTCGCAAAACTTGCCAAGAGCCGAATTGCCCCAAGCAGAAGCTATTGTAGTTTTAGGGGGGGGAGTTAAACCCGCTACTCCTCCGAGGCCCAATGTCGATGTCAGCGAAGCGGGCGATCGCATTATTTACGGTGCCGAATTATTCCGCCAGGGCAAAGCGCCTTGGTTAATCCTCAGTGGGGGTAGGATTGATTGGAAAGATGGTGGGCCACCAGAATCGGAAGATATGGCCTATTTAGCTGAGATTATGGGCGTACCGAGATCGGCAATTTTGCAAGACCCTAATTCTCTTAATACTCATCAAAATGCGGTAGAAGTGCGGAAAATTTTGGAGAGTAAAGGAATTAAAGGTTCTGTTTTATTGGTAACTTCTGCGATGCATACCCCGCGATCGCTCTTAGTTTTCCAGCGTCAGGGTATTAACGTTATTGCAGCCCCAACAGATTTTTTAGTAACTGAAAACTATATTTCTCAAGAAGAAACCAGTTGGGAAGCTACTTTGCTAAATTTACTTCCCGATGCTTACAGCCTCCAGCAATCTACCAAAGCTTTAAAGGAGTACGTCGGTTTAGTGGTTTATCGTCTCCGGGGCTGGATTTAATTTCGTTATACCCATGTTTCTACTCTTTTAACCACCGTGCTAACCTCAAAAGAGATTGCAAATAGGAGTTTGACCTAATGTCCCAGGAGTTCAGACGGATCGTTCCCAAACCCGAGCCACCCGCAGCAGAAATTCTCCAAGCTCATCAAGCAGCCCAGGAGTTTTATCGAGAAGTTGAATATCGCGAAAACTTTAAAAACTATTGCCAGTGGTACTACGCCGCTGCCCAACAAAACCAAGAAGAACTACAAAAAATGCAAGGAGACATTAATATTTTCGGTTGGTTTCGGCGCGGGTTTGGGAATTAATAAATTAAAGTTTAGACCGAAGCATTAGTTGTTAGTTGTTAGTTGTTAGTTGTTAGTTGTTAGTTGTTAGTAGAACAGGCGCTCTCGCCTGTTCTGCGAAACGTTGGAACGTTGGAACGTTGGAACGTTGTCAGACATCTATGCACCCGAGCCACTTAATTTTACCGCTTTTTTTATTTAGGTAAAAATCTATCTAAAGCCCTTTTTAATTGTTCAATCTCTACATCAATATCACCATCTTTAGCCGCTCTAGAAATACATTCGCTTAAATGTTCGTCTAGAATAATTCTCGCTACCCGATCTAAAGCACCTCGAACTGCTGCTATTTGAACTAAGACTTCAGGACAAGGACGACTTTCTTGTACCATAGTTTTAACACCTCGAATATGCCCTTCAATTCGAGATAATCTATTTACCAAACTTCGCAAAGATTCTTCATTATGAACGTGGGAATGTACCGAATTTTTATGGTCTTCTAAAGAAGAGCGATCGCTTTGTTTTGAATTTTCAAACGATCTCTTTGGTAAAGGATCGGATTCTATCATAAAGTTTTGAATAAATGAATGCCGTAGATTAAGAATATCTCCGATGTTAATCATTTTGACCAACTTGCCAATTAATCTTATAAAGCTGCAAGTTTCGCAGAACAGGCGCTCTCGCCTGTTCTACCAACGTTCCAACGTTCCAACGTTCCAACGTTCCAACGTTTCGGATAACACGCAGGATGCCTGTTCTACCAACGTTCCAACGTTCCAACGTCAACGTTCCAACGTTTTGGATAACACGCAGGATGCCTGTTCTACCAACGTTCCAACGTTCCAACTGACAACTGACAACTAACAACTAACGGCACGGACGGGGACCGAGCCCCGCAAGCCGTTAATGATGTAGCCGTTTAGCTACTTTGTACGATTTCTAATTCATCCTCTCGGAGGTGGGCCTTAAACTTTTTGCTAAATTGGACGAGAATCGGCAAATTAGCACTAACCGGTCTGCCGTTCCATTCAGTAACAATGGCCTTGACATCTCCTTCTTGCCCTTTGATATCAAAAGGCTGCCCTCGATTTTCTGGATGAATATAAACAATCACAGATTTATTAACGCGAACCCGATCGCCCGTTTTCATAGACAAAAAACCTTTCTGTTTCCTCTCAAATTGGCTGAACCACTGCAACTCATTTAGAGCGGCAATAGCACGACAATTTATTTATTCTCCCATACAAGGGGCGTGCCGCCACCTACTCAAACAGAAGACTCGTTTCTTCCTGGGGCAATTGACTCAGGTACGGGAGTTTCCCAGGGGTAAGGAAGCTCCTCTGGTGTCCGATCGCGATTGCGCCACCAAGCCACTCCCAAGGCCAACAGCAAAAAGAGCAATACCCCACCGACGAGCAGCCAAACTTTCCAATTTCTTTCGTTATTAACCGATGTCGCTTCTGGTTCTGGCACGCTCTCATCGTACAGCAACACCTTAGAAGCCTCGGACATTTCCGACTCCTGAAGTGGCTGTGAAGCTGGTACTTCTGGAGGTGGGTCGTTTTTTGTCAATACCAATTTCTGCGGGGAAACGCGACAGTGAAACAGTACCACAGAAGTATTATCATGGCCATTTTTATGATTGGCTAAATCGATCAGAGATTCAACGGCAGCCTCCAAAGGAAGTTCTCCATTAAGAACGGGGGATGCGTAATGATGCCAATATTTCTCGATCCAATCGTTATCGCTGAGTCCGTCAGAACACAGGAGCAACAGGCCATCGTCTTCTATAACGAAACGCCGGACCGTAGGATGGATAGATTCTCCGTCCCTAGTACCCAAAGCTTGAGTTAGGGCGCCGGCATCGGGACGTTGGAGGGCCTCCCAATACAAACAGCGACCAAGCAGAACCTCTCTAGCAGCCACATCATCATCTACCGTTAGCTGTTGGCAGGAGTCGGGAGTCAGCCAATAGGCCCGACTATCTCCCAAATGAGCCACATACAACTCGTGGGCATTCTTTGGCTGGGAATCTACGGAAGTTGTGACTTGTTGGGGCAACTGGAGAGCCATAACGAGAGTAGTACCCATGCGCTGCCGATACTCTCGTCTCTGTTCGTCATTTTTGGTGGCGATCGCGTTATTGACTACCCGAATAATTTCTTCGAGTTGCCTGCTGAAAAGTTCTGGCTGTATCAATTCTTGTTGAGTCGTCACCTCAGTTATGAGGCAGTTAACCAGATATTTCAGATTTTCGATACCCAACTGACTAGCTACTTCTCCTCCTTCATGGCCCCCTACCCCATCGCAAATAATTCCTAGCCCTGGAATTGGTTGGTTGTCAGGAAGAGTGCTGCTGTGTTCTAGATCGTTTTTTGTGGGATAGCAGCTATCTTCATTGTGCAAGCGTACCGGGCCTGTAGTTGTAGCCCCTGCTATTTCCAAATTTAAGGGTAGTTGGGCTGCTTGTTCTAATAAAAGTTGATTTAATTGACCGGCGATCGCCTCCCACTCTTCCCCACCTGCCCAACCATAGCTAATGTCTTGCAGAGCTTGTTGTATAGAGGGTTGGGCGGTTCCCGACAAGTTCAAGCAGAAATCTGCTAAATCTCGCGAGGTTGGTTTATCCGTACCAAACTCCAACTCCAGCAGTCGCACTCGCCAACGGTCAACCCGCAGATTCTCAGACAGCAAACTAGAGGCTACTCCATACTTTGATAAAGGTTTCCACAACTCGGCTATCTGCCAGAGCCAATAAACCTGACGGACTGCCGTAGCTGTTGGCCAAGCTTCTCGAAAAGAAGGAAGTACATGGCCCGTCGAATCTAAAGGCGCCTTTTCTAAAAGTACGATCTGCCTGGCATCGGCTTCTTCTGGGGGTTGATAAAAACCATAGACTTCTGGAATATGAATCCTATGAGAATATAAAAATAGATAAGGAATAATATAGTCTGGTAGTTCTTCCGGCGCGAATGGTAGCTCTCCCGGCCTAGTATCCAGCCAGACTTGAGGGGCTACGACTTGATAGCGATCGCCGAGCAACTCGGACGGCGGAAAATCCGCCGCAGCTAAACCCACTGCCCATAAATAGCGATAAATTAAAGGACTTTGACAAGTTTCGCATTCGTGGCGACCTAAAGAGTTTAGGGGGTTT
>CALKCV010000362.1 GCA_938083405.1 uncultured Microcoleaceae cyanobacterium
TTTGTAGTAATCGCTTTAGCGATTCATATATATAAATCGCTAAAGCGATTACTACAAAAGTAGATCGTAACCTAAGTTAAGAAAGTTGTAATTTTTTTAAAATAGTAAAAATTGAAAAATAGGGGTAAATAATTAGTGGAATATCGGGGTACTTATCGCCAAGTTCTCAACAATGGAATAGTCGTAATAGCTACAGAAAATCCTGCTGCAGATATTATCGCAGCCCGGATTTTTTTCCGCACTGGTACTCTTTACGAACCAGCAGCAAAATCGGGAATTTCTAACCTACTAGCAACAGTCCTTACTAAAGGAACTAACGAACTTTCTTCTATGGAAATTGCCGAACGTGTAGAATCTGTAGGGGCAAGATTGAGCGCGGATACGACTGCGGATTATTTTCTAATGGGTGTAAAAACTGTTTCTGAAGATTTTGCAGAAATTTTAAAATTAACGGCAGAATTGATTCAAACGCCCAGTTTCCCAGAAGCAGAAATAGACTTAGAACGACGCATCGCCATTCAAGGGATACGTTCTCAGCTAGAACAACCTTTTGCTGTAGCTTTTTCTCAGCTAAGAGAAATCGTTTATCAAGACCATCCTTATGCATTATCCAGTCTGGGAACGGAAGAAACTTTAGCTGCTATAAATCGCGAGGATATTCTGGAGTTTCATCAAACTTATTTCCGCCCCGATAATATGATAGTATCTATCGCAGGTCGGATAGCCCCAGAAGAAGCGATCGCTCTAATCGAAAAAGTATTTGGAGACTGGCAGCCGCCAGCAAAATCTCTGCCAAATTTAACCCGACCGAAGGTAAATTCCCAACCTTGCGAAGCACTAATTACCCAAGACACTCAACAGTCTATTATTATGCTCGGCTATCTGGCATCAAAAGTGAAAGACCCAGATTATGCTACTCTAAAATTGCTCAATACTTATTTAGGTAACGGGTTATCCAGTCGCTTGTTTGTAGAATTACGAGAAAAGCGCGGTTTGGCTTACGACGTTTCCGCTTTTTATCCCACTCGCATCGACGATTCTTATTTCGTAACTTACATCGGAACCGCACCGCAAAATACAGCGATCGCCCGCGAAGGATTAAAAATGGAAGTCGATCGCTTGGCAACCATTCCATTAAATGAAGAGGAATTACAAGCAGCTAAAAACAAGCTTTTGGGGCAATATGCTTTGGGCAAACAAACTAACGGCCAAATAGCTCAAGTTTTTGGTTGGTACGAAACTTTAGGCTTAGGAATAGAATTTGACTCCCGCTTCCAAGAAAATATCGCCGCCGTAACTGTTAAAGATGCCCGAGAAGTGGCAAATAAGTATTTCGGCGACCCTTACGTTTCGATCGTCGGCCCCAAAGAAGCCATTAATAATTAATAATTAATAATTAATAATTAATAATTATTGGTAGTCCGTAGGTTGGGTCAAGGGCAGCCAAACCTAACACAACCCAATTCCCCAATTCCCCCAGTCCGTAGGTTGGGTCAAGGACAGCGAAACCCAACACAACATCCGTTGCTTAAATGGACAATTCCCCAAAATAATGTTGCGAAAAGTCAAACATTGTTAAGTTTAGTAAAAAAGGGTTGTCAGTTCTCGAAAGCCGATGCTAGATTAAAAATAACAAGGCACAAATCGAACTAATAACTCGATTCCGGCTGATGGGATTACTGCTCGTGCCACCCGCAGTTAACCCGCGCAACAACTAACTAACATTACGATCTCTTTCCTGTTTCGATTTCGAGCAAAACTAGCGAAATGCGGTCAAAAAAGCCTCCTCCAGGCATCCTTCCTCGATGTTCTGTTTATTTTGTGTTGAAGCCTCTGGAAGCAGGTACCAAAACATAAACCCGTTAGGGTGAGCTAGTGCCGAAAACTAAAAGTGATGTTGTTGCGGATAAAGTCCACCTTAGTTGTAACTGTTTTTTCAAACAAACACACCATCTTTTTGAATCAGTCTAAATTGCATTATTTAAGGGTCTAGCAGCCGTCTGCTAGACCCTTATTGTTGTTTCGGCAATTAACAATTAAGCGGATAACAGGCAAGATGCCTGTTCTACAAGGGAATATTATTCCTCCACGCTGGTGCTTCCAAAATTAGGACGGACTACGATGCGACAGCTATACAGAGCAAACTGTTCAAAAGACATTTCGCCCTTAATTTTTTGGACACTAAATTCGTGGCTGACGGTGGTAAATTGGGGAAAATAAACCCAGTTTTTCTGGAAATCTTCGCCGATACGATCGCACATTTCTCCCAACTCTTCTCTCGAAGCATCCTCGATCGCTTCAAACTGGAAGATGTTTCTCATGCAGGTATGCCAAAAATCTATCTCTTTAACCGGCAGACCGCCCCAGCGGGAGTCGGAAAAATCGAACCAACCATAATTAGTAGTATGTCTGCGAGAAAATTTGTTAATTTGCCCCTGCCATCTCGCACAAATTGACTCGTATTCGTCAATATTCTTTTCCGTAGCAGTTTGGATGACTGGTTCGGTTTCGCGGGCGATCGCTTGAAAAGCCGTCACCCCACTTGTCAGCATCAAACCAGAAAGTAACAAACCAGATAATAACTTTTGACGAACGTTCATAGTTTTCTTATTTCTTAGCTAAAAAAGTACAGAGATGTTATTAACGACTCATCCAATAACACGTCTGTACTTTCATTACAGCTACGCCCTAACCAATTCAGGTTGATAGCGAATATTTGCTTGCTTCAAGCGATGCAAAGCTTCCCCCAAGCGATCGCATTTATGAATCAAACTAATCCTGACATAACCTTCGCCCCCAGTACCAAAAGCATTACCAGGCGTCAGAACAACCCCAGTTTTCTCCAACACCGACAAAGCAAAATCCGTAGAACTAATTCCCGGCGGACAAGGAACCCAGAGATACATAGTCGCTAAAGTTTTTGGCACGTTCCAGCCTAAATCTTTCAATCCCTGGATGGTAAAATCTCGACGAACCCGATAGCGTTCCCGCACTTCTGCCAAATAAGAATCAGGCAAATTCAAAGCAGTTGCCGCCGCCGCTTGGATAGCGGCAAATATACCGTAATCCAAATTATTTTTTAAAGTTCGCAAACCGCTTAAGATTTTAGCATTTCCAGCAGCATAGCCCACTCGCCAACCGGCCATATTATAAGTTTTAGACATGGAATTAAACTCGACACCAATATCCTTACCACCCGGAATTTCTAACAAACTCGTAGGTCTAAAACCATCAAAAGCAATATCCGCATAACACAAGTCGTGGACTAACATAATTTCATGCTTGCGGGCAAAGGCAACCAGGTCTTCAAAAAACTCCCGAGGCGCAACTGCACCGGTCGGGTTGCTTGGATAATTAAAGTAGAAAATCTTTGCTTGTTCCGCGACGCGATCGGGAATTTCTCCTAAGTCGATAATCCAATCGTTTTCCGGTCTTAAATTAATGCTATGAACCTGCGCCCCAGCAATTAAAGGACCGCGAAAATGAGCCGGATAAGTAGGATTTGGAGTTAAGACTACATCCCCAGGATTAACATAAGCAAGGGCTAAATGAGTTAAACCTTCTTTAGAACCTAATAAAGCTAAAGCTTCTGTTTCTAAATTTAGTTTGATGCCATAACGACACCGATACCAATTAGCAATAGCACTGCGAAAAGCGACGGTACCTTCAAAGGGAGGATAACCGTGATTGTCGGGATTTTTTAAGGCAGCAACAGCCGCTTCTACCACCGGTTCTGGAGTAGGGCCGCCGGGATTTCCCATGCCCAAATCGATTAAATCCACTCCTTTTTCTGTTGCTTCGGCTTTTAGTTTATCTAAACGAGCAAAAATATAAGGAGGTAATATTTGTATTCTATCTGCCGGCTCTATCCAATCCATATTTGTTTGAAAATTCATTTTTTCTTCGCGTTTTTTGTCTTTATTTGTAGTAATCGCTTTAGCGATTACTACAAACATTTATCTTTCCCAAATCTATCGGAACTCTTTTTAATGAAAAAAAAAGCACTCTTCGTGCTTACTAAAAACTGGGTAATCCCTCTTTTTATTAAGTCATAACTTCCGACTCAATTTCCGAATTAACCGCTGCATTTTGCTTGGCAGTTTCCACAGGAGAAGTAGTAGAAACCATTGCTGCCATCAACTGTTCTGGAACTACCTCAAAAGGCAATCTGTGAATGTCAGAATTGGGATGACAAGCTATTTCAGCAGCCCGCCACAATTCCCTTAAAGTCACATCTGCCAAACCTAAATCTTCCAAGGTTTTTGGCAACCCAATTTCTTCATAAAATTTGAGCAATTGTTGTCTGGTTGATGCCGCCAATTGATTGCCTAAAATCCCTTCTTCTAACCTTAATTGAACTAGGATACCAAAGGCAACCTTTTCGCCATGTAAAGTTTTATGACAAGCTTGCAAGTGAGTTAGGCCATTATGAACGGCATGGGCGGCTACCGTCCGACACCTAGCCCCACCGATACCGCCAATAACCCCTGCCAGCAATACCGTAGCATCTACCACTTCCCGCCAAGTTTCCCCTCCAGGCTCTTGCAGGGCCAATGAGGACTTTTGGAAAAGGATGTCCCGCAATACTCTAGCTTGTTGCACGGCGGCAATAACCATGGTTTCTTGAGAATGGCCGCTGCTGACCGAGGCTTCGTACCATTTGGCGATCGCATCCCCAATACCAGCGACCAAAGTCCTTGGGGTGGCGCTGAGGATGAGTTCGTAATCCAATATTAGGAGGTCGGGGCATCTGGCTAAACTTACATCGTACAAGAACCCCCCCTCATCGGAGTAAACGTTTGATAGGGCAGTCCAAGCAGCGCAAGTAGCTGCGGAAGTAGGAATAGTGACGATCGGCACATCGGACTGATGGGCAATAAGTTTCGCAGCATCCAAGGCTTTGCCGCCCCCTGCAGCGATGATGAAGTCTGCTTGATGGTTGGCTGCCGCTTGGCGGAGGTTGGCGAGGGAGGCTTCGCTACAGTCTGGGGCGTAGTTGGCGGCGGCAAATTCTCGTTGATGCTGTTTGAGGAGAGGTTGGAGGATGGGGAGAGTGGCCTCAAAAGAGCGATCGCCTCCCACTATTAAAGGTCTATGTCCAAAACGGGCGATCGCCTCTCCAGATTGGGCCAAGGCTCCCGCCCCACGGACTACCCGCCCTGGGGCGATGCTTAAGGATAATAAGTTGGGGGCTGTTTGGGGGTTGCTGGCGGACTTAATCATGGCAACTAAGGTTAGTTAGACTAGATTAATAGAGTATAAGCAAAACTTCCCTCAGTTGTGGGGTTTGAGGGCGAAAATCTTCATAATTTTTTTTCTCGCGATTTTTCAAACAATATTCTAGCCTTCAAGCCCCAGCCATAGCTTTATTACTTCCTCTATGGCAGATAGTTCTTCAGTTTTAAGAACTCCCAATGTTCTGATTAATTTGGCTTGGGAGACTGTTATAGTATTTTGTACGTCAAAAACACCGGTACGCAGAAACCTTGCTTTTATAGCCACTTCAAACCTGGTTTCTTGAATGCTTGTAGTATGGGCAATTAAAGTTGACTTTAGCCCGCTCTTCTTCTAATACAGCAATACTAATTACAAGACACGGTCTGACCTTCTGACCTTGGCTACATAACCCAGATCCACAAGCCATACTTCACCACGAGTAGGATCGCTCATTTTCTAATTCCCTTCTATCGAGTTCTAAAAATATCTCTTCTGCACTTAAAGCGAACTCTTCGTCTGTTAACGGCTGCAAGTCAAAACTGACAGTACGTTTGATAATTTATAATGCTATTTCCCGCTTTTCCGATGAGCTTAAAACCTCAAAAGAGTTGAGAATATTTGGCACTGGTTTCATCATAACTTAATCTCCGCCTTTTTAAATACACGGTCGAAAACTTCCTTTAATTATATCAAACACTCTATGTAGCAGCAATAAAAGCAGAATTCCCCTTCCCACGGTTAGTAAGGGGAGCGAATTTATTTATCTCCGCAGATTCAATAATTGCTATAACGGTTAAGTAGGTAGGCAAAAATATTTACATACAATTATTTCTTATTCTCCCTTCCGAACAGGCGACGTCGGCCTGTTCCAGATGTCTAATTAATTTTGCACGGGTACTTAATTGTTAGTTGGGAAAATGTTAGTTGGGAACATTTTAATTCTCCCTACTCCCCAAAATAAACTCTCCCACGGAAGTTTCTACATAATAATCAGTCCCCGCCGCTTCCACAAATATATCCGAATCTCCAGCCCCCAAAGCGCTTGGTGCTAAATTCATCGCCGTGGCTACTAAATACATCGTTTGATAAACGCAACCAACGTGTTTTAACACAGCACAATAAGCCATAGATTCGTAATCCCAAGCCATTCTTTGAAACCGCGCCGCCAGAATAATTAAAACTTGAGGTCTTTTTCTCGAACCGCTGGCTTGACTTGCTCTTGTCAACAGCTTTTCTACTGGGGGAGTAATAGCAGAAATTTTCTCTAACTCGTGGTCTAAAGGACAGTAATGATAGAAACCGGGAGCTAAACTTTCGCAAAGATCGCTTGCCACATACAATTCCAATTCGTGACAGGCACCGCCGGCCGCAGAAGGTCGATGGCTGCGTTCCATATTCCTAACAAAAAATATGTCTTTTACTCTGGCGCTGCGATAGAGAAACTCTCCCAATTGTTCGGCGGTCATGGGGCGATCGCCATAGTCTCTTATGGACTTTCTCTCCTCCAAAACTTCCGTAAAGCGATCGCTTTTTTTCAACTCTTCAATATCCGGTTTAAATAAAACAAATTTCTCCTTTCCTTCCATTTTCGGTTTCACAGCCGGCGGAGGTTCGATCTCCCCTAAAAAACGCTGAGTTTTTCCCAAACGGTAATCGTGTCTTCCCTGGCGAGTGCGGGCGTGAAACAATAAATCGTGAAACTCCCATTGTCTAAAAGTTTCGTTCTCCTCTTCCAAATAATTGCCATTTTCCTCAGCGGCAACTACCATTTTGGCCCCCAACAGCAGCTTAACAAAGTTAACAGCCGTTTCGCTGGAAATTCCTGGAATTTCTGTTAATTCATTTAAACTTTTTTCTCTGGCAAGTTCGTTAATTACTGCCGCCACTCGCCAATCTTTTAAAATAACTTTTCCAGGAAATAAGGGAGACTCGACGACAAATTGCGAATCTTGTTGGTGGCAGTAAGCAAAGCGCGACAGACGATATTTTACCTCTTGGGAAACTTCAGAAAAATCGATTTTATAGGGATTGGAAAGAGGAACTAAAGTTGCGAGGGTAACTCCTTCTATTTGCAAATTGTGGCAAATAATCCCCAGAGAAATAAATTGTGCTAGATAGTGATGGAATTTAACCATCGCCAAAAAACCATCTTTCTCGGCGACAACATCCAGCATTTTGTCTTCCGTAACGCCGCCATCTTCGCCCAACAATAGAAAAGCAGCCCTCAAACCAGGGGAAAGTTGCTTGAGAGGTAAATTAGAAGAGTTAGGAAATATATCGGAGCGATCGCCCCCATCTCCTCCCTCCAGAGACACGCCTTTTTTAAAAGAAAGAACAAACGACATTTTTTT
>CALKCV010000363.1 GCA_938083405.1 uncultured Microcoleaceae cyanobacterium
TAAATTTGTAAAGTTCTTCATCCGCCTTTCTTTCGACGTAATTAGAAAAGTTCTTTGCCA
The DNA here is from genome assembly GCA_938083405.1 of uncultured Microcoleaceae cyanobacterium. Classification (GTDB taxonomy): domain Bacteria; phylum Cyanobacteriota; class Cyanobacteriia; order Cyanobacteriales; family Microcoleaceae; genus CALKCV01. The sequence goes on from CALKCV010000363.1 coordinate 61, forward strand.
AAAGCTCCTCCTCTCCCTTTTGCTCTTCTTCTTCCTCTCTCCCGCTAAGTTTATTCGCTAAATCTTGCAGAAATTTGAACATTTAAAGTTAATGTAATTGGTGTTTTTTTTTTATTTTGGGCGATCGCCTCCATCTTTATCCTCAATATTGCCAAAATACTTGGAAACAGATTTCAACCATCCCGAAACCATCTCCACCAGCATAGATAAAGATAATTTATCCTTGGATTTAGATTCAGAAATTGCCGTCCACCCGTCCGTATCAACAAGCTTAGATAAACCGCGCCAAATTTTAGCCTCTGCCAAAGTTTCCATTTTCTTAAACCCCGTGACTACCACCAGAGGTTCCGTTTCTGGCGGCAATTTACATCGCATAATTTCCTCCGCCAGTTGCGCCTTTAATTCTTGAGAATTGGGGCCGATTTTCTTAGTTAAATCTGGCGCTTCGCTAGGAGAAACCTCTTCCGTTCCCTCTCCAGAAACAACCGCCAGTAATTTTGAGAAAGAAACATAAAACCCATAATCAATAAAATTGGTGTAAATGTTTTCCTCCTCCGGGTTTTCCTCCTCCGGCAAAGACAGATTAGCATCTGGAGGCAAGAAAATTTCTTTTGCCCGAGTTAAATTCAGTTTCAAAGTATCGTTAACTTTGACAAAATCCTCATATTGAACGGGTTTGCCATCAACAAAATTACCGACAGTTTCCTCCGGCAAACTTAGGGCCGCTGCCAACTCTTGCTGATTCGGAAAATCGCTCTCTTCAAGAGCAAGTTTAACCTTCTCAATATCTTCTGGATAAACCAGCAAGAAAGTTGGATTTTTTAACAGTTCCACCGCCGCACTAACGGACGCAGTTAGCGACTTACGTTTTTCCTCTATTAAAGCGCGGGCGGCTAACTGGCGCAAAGCAAATTCATCCTCCCCAGCATTAGTTCCCACGAATGCCAGGTCGATTCTAATTTGGCGGCTGATAATATCCAGACGGTCCTCCGGTTCGAGACCGGTTATTAATAATAGCAATCTTTCCTCTGGCAACCTTTCTAAAACTAGCGCTGGAGAGCTAGTTTCGATTAAAGAAATAGCCTTTTTCGACAGAGGAGGAATTTCCGGCACAACCGTTCCATCTTCCATAACTTGCATCCAGGAGTAATCTTTATCTTGGTCGTAACCCCGACTTTGAACGTAGATCTTCATAGCTTTATTTTGTCCTCCGTCGTTCTATTCTTTTATATTTAACAAATGACGGCCTTGCAAGACAGTAAAACCATCTGTTGTTTTGCGAGTTTTAGCAAACTGCTTGACAGCTTGCTCGAAAATATTTTCTTGGTTAAATGCTTTTCTAACCGTTTTTAAAATGGGCGATCGCTCGTAAAGTTGACCCTGGTTGTGTAGGTTTAGTAAAAAGCTCAAAAGATAGCGCAATAAATGGTCGTTATCTAGGGGGTTGTAAGCGTCGCCACTGTTATTTTTCCGAAAAACAAAGCGAGGTTTATTAAAGTTTTCCAAATAAATCCTAGAGAAAAACAAACATCCAACCGTTTGTATCGGCGCGTGAACCACAGCTATTTTATCCCGACGACTCGGATCGCCGAGAAACTTCAGCAACGGCGCGTACTTATCTTTAACGCACTCCAAAAGTTTGAGCGCCCCCTCAGAAGTTTGAACGTAAGTTTCGCACTTCACCGACGCTAAAATAACCAATTTAGGTTCGTCTAACCTAGAGTAAGCAGATTTAAACAACTTCAGAATTTCCTCTGGATGGTTTCTCGCCTCGTGCCACTTGCCGCTATCCTTTCTCAGATTCCAATTTTTATTATTTGAAGGATCGGGTTGGTGTGGTTCGATCGCTGCCGGACTATCTATAGAAACGATCGCCGCCGCAGACTCCCGCAGCAGTTTTTTGAGAAACTCTCGCCCCACGGGATTGCTTGATAAAACATAACTGCCCGGATAATCTCGGAAAGTCAACCGCAGCAACTCGCTTCCTTTTTTGCCCTTGCTTTTCTTACACAAATCGAAGATAAATTTAGGCAAAGAATCCGGTCCGGCAACTGCAGAAGTACCAGCAATTCCTCTGGCGCCTTCCTTAGCTGTAATTTCGTCTCCCATACTCTTAAGTTCTTCGAGATTTTTCTGAAGAATTTCTTCAGTGGCAGAGTCGGGTAGAAATTTAAAATTAACCTCTCTATCTATCTTCTTAAACTCTTCGTAAATTGAAGTCAAGAGAGTTGTTTTACCAACGCCGCTTGCCCCTAACATTGTCGTGACAATTTCATTCATTGTTTTAGTCCTCCTGGTTGCTTGGATTATAGCAGTTTTATTTCTAGTAAATTAAACGAGCGATCCCCCTAAATCCCCCTTAAAAAGGGGGACTTTGAGTTCATTTCTTCCCCTGAAGCAAATTTACAATCGCCCCTCGGTCTTGTCCCCCCCTTTTTAAGGGGGGTTAGGGGGGATCTAATACTGTACTAAAACTACCATAAATCAATTCAAAAATTGCAATTCCTCTACTTTATTAGCCTCCGCAGTTTGTTCCACCAAAGTCAGCCATTCTTCTCGGTGGATGCTATCTTTATCCAGTCCGTATTCCTTCGGCCAAATAAAAGCTTTATGTTGGGAAATAAACACTTGCCATTCCTCCTTAACATTCTTTGAACGCAAGACGCGATCGACAAAATCTTCTACCTCATAAAAAGCAGCTTTACCCGGTTCCGAATAGATATTATCTAAATTAGTTTCGCACCGATAAACAGCCTCCCCGTGAAGCGCTTCTAAATGATCGAATATTTCTCCAGCCATCTTTTTCCGAGTCTCTGGAGACTCGCCGCCGCTAATAGTAGAAATCTGCACTTGCGCCCTGTTGGGATTGAGATTATTCAGCAGGGGGCGAATCATATAACGCAAATTGGCTTT
>CALKCV010000364.1 GCA_938083405.1 uncultured Microcoleaceae cyanobacterium
AAAAACCCGGTTTCGTTGGGAAACCGGGTTTTTGTTTTTTTTATGCTAATTCTGCCAACAGGCTTATATCAAGTCGCAACAAACAAGCATAACAAAACAAAAAGGAGGAAGAGGTTAATGCAAGTCTCACCTTGGGTTTCAAGCTTCTGTCCCAATTGTTAATTATTAATTGTTAATTGTTAATTAATATTAGAACCTAAACTGAGTGCGCAACACCGTGACCCACACAGTATCGTTATTGGAGTTGTGGTCTGGATTCGTAATCACGAACAAACCAGGAGTGATCGAGATATTGTCGTTAAGCTGCAAGCGATAGAAAGCTTCTATATGTAAAGAAGTATCTTCGTCTTCCTGGCCGCCATCGATATCGGTAAGTTTAGGAGGGACGCCGACGACAATACCTCCCAAACTGCCTTCCTTGAAAAGATCCGGGAAAGCGAGGGTAACAGCACCATTGAGAATAGTTGCATCGCCGCTATCTTCTTGAGTAGTGCGAGCGAAGGTTGCACCAAACCAACCGCCTAGCTGGAAGCCATCGCCAATAGCCCAATTAAATTCAAAAGCTGCATTATCAGCAACAGTAGGAGCATCACCAAAAGGCTGTCTTGCCGCTTCACTGCCCGTACTTCCAGTTATATTTGCCTGACCCTTACCCCAATACTTGTAAACGTACTGAAAACTAAAGCCAAAAGTGGAAGTAGGTTGAACGAGCAACTGAGCTATAGCACTGTAGGGACCGTTAAACAAACCGCCACCTTCACTTGGATTAGCGCCATCGGCTGCCAAATAACCCAAGTGCAGGGCAACGCTGTCGGTAAAGCCAATCTGAACGCCACCACCTGCTCCTTCCGGTCCTCGGTAGATAACTGGGTTGCGCTGTCCGAAGCGGGATATAGAAGAGCCACCGCTGCTGTTAAACGGCGTTAGGGGAGAGCCAATGTCGTCAAGGTCGAGAGAATTAGCACCGAAATAGACTAGAGTGCGATTGCCTAAGGGGAAACGATAAGTAAGATCGTCGAGCTCGAAACCGTCCGAAAAGCCGTCTGTACTGATGCGACTCATTAAGGTATCAGTATTAGCAGCCAAGTTAGGCAGAGCGCTTGCATTAAGACGAGTTCTCAAGCGGTCTTTGCCGGTAAAGCTAGTATCGAAGTTCAGACGTACCCTATAACCCAAAAAGGTATTAACATCGGCATCGTGACCGTTTACGAATTCGCCTTCACTATCCCCCAATATGAACAAGGCCTCACCGTTGAGCTTCGTGGTCGTGGAGAACTGATTCGCTTCGAGTTCGGCAGTGCGAGCTTCGAGGGTATCTACCCGACCGGTCAAGACTGCTAGTTCTGCTGCAAACTCTTCTTGCAAGCGTTGCAAGATGGCTAGGTCATCCCGCGTCACTAAGTCGGCGGTGGATGCGGCAATCAACTCGGTAATCCGGTCCAAACAAGCATTTAAACCAGCGGCGAACTCGTAGCGGGTCATGGCCCGGTTGCCTCTATAAGTCCCATCTGGATAACCTGCAATACAACCGTAGCGTTCCACTAGAGATTGCAGCGCTTGGAAAGCCCAATCTGTGGGTTGGATGTCTGATAGCTGGGAAACAGAGGTAACTTGACCCATGGGGTCTGCTTCTTCTAATTCCGATACGCCAATGACGTCCAAAGACGGATCGGCAAGAGGCTGGGAGGGAGAACCTACTGCTTGGGCTAGTATTAGTCCTTCTCCACTGGTGGTAGTAGTGGGTTGGTTAGGGTTAGCCAGGGCAGGACTAGCCATCAGCAAGGCTGCAGCGCTTACCACACCAGGACTGTTTTTTAGAGCGTTCCAGAGAATTTTTGTCATTGTTGTTATCCTCACACCGGATTTGAGTAACTTACTAATTGGGTAATTGCGAACTACTTGCTATGTTAATGCTTAAAAGCTTCAGCCTGGAGGCTTATGTATTCTAGTTTTGTTTGAAGTTAAAGTTGTCCTGCTGACTCTGCGCCTTAAAGCGGGTAGCGCTCTCAACTTCTATCATAGGGTTTTCAATTTGTCAAGCATCTTTTTTGAGTTGTCCAGAATTAGCGGTCTTTTTTACAACAGGATTTTCCCGTGATTGTACATCAAACTTCCAAATTGGCAACCCCTTGAAGGCGGTTAATTTTTTGAGTAAAGGGCCAGCGGAAACAAGATCGACTAAATCTAGGCTGCCTCCGTAGATCGCTTGCCTATTTTTCCTTTGCCATTGCTTATATCCGGCAATCTGCAGGTCATTGAATCCGAAGGCCAGAAACAACCATTTCTTTTGCGCATATAGGCCTAATTATAGGCCTAATTATTGCCACCATTGAGTCGGGGAGTAGCAACTAATGGAAAAGGAATTTAGATAAATCGTTAATGCCAGACGACGAGATGCCAGACCACGAGCTCTAAAAATAGTGACGGGTTGCAGTTAACTACTCTGAGTTTAAAGTTAGAAATCCTCAAGAGCGATCGCTCAACACCTCCCCAAAAGCAAACCCCGGCGCCGCCAGTACAAAAGCAGTTGTAGGTAGATTAGCAGTACGGGCCTGCAAATTTTCATAATAGCTGCGGAAATCAAAATCTTCTCGCGGGGTAGCCATACCCAAGAAAATCAGATCCGTATCCCCAGACGACTCGTGGAGAAGATCGTAAAAAGGACGGCCTTCTGAGACCAAAACCTGAGAAATAGCATCGATCCGTACCTCTTGAATTAATCGGTCAACATTGGCTTGGGTTGTTTCGGCAGCATTTCGATCGGGAACCACCAACTTGAGATTAATCTGGGCCCCGCTCCACTCCAGGTCGTTTTTGAGCAAATAAGCCAGCAGCAACATCAAACCGCCGTTATTTTGCAAACCGCCCCACCAAACATCTATGCGGCGACGTTGGCCAAAACCGCGATCGCTATTTTCCCGAAAAATAATCAGATTCCGCTTGGCCTTGTGAATATAAGCGATCAACTCGCAATAGCCATCGCGACGAGAAGGCTCCTCGCTATCCCCAAGCACGACAGTATTGGGCATCAGCGGTCCCAACCCGTAAGTTTCCACCAACTGTTGGGCACCCACCAAAAAATCGGGGGCAGTGACAACCCTTACCAGAGCTTGGACTCCTCGTTTGTCCAAATACTCTCGAATAGTGGCCTGCATATCCCCCAGTTTAGAAACATCCCTCGAACCTGTGGGCAAAACGCTAGAAACGGTAATCAAACCCCGGTTGTGGGTCAGATCGTCGGCAAACTGAATCAAAAGCCAGCGTTTTTTCGGTATCCCAGACAACACCAAAATATGAGGTCGCCAGTTTTTAGTATCTTCCTCGTCCGCCAGTTGAAAAATACCTTCGCGCATCATTGCCATCCAAATTCCGCGTCTGGCATCTCCCCAAGTTGTTTCCAACTCGCGCCGTTGCAGCCAAAAATAAATACTCAACACGAACAAAGCGGCTACTACGGTGGCTACTGCATTAATTAAAAACATCACTGCCAGACAGCCGATTGCCCCCAAAAGAGACAAGGACCAGTGGACGCGGAAGGTAGGGCGGAAAGATGGACTTTGAAGAAAGCCCTCGATGCCTGCCGAGACGTTTAAGACCAGATAGGTTGTCAGAAAGAACATGGTCAGCACTGGGGCGATTAAGTTCAACTCTCCAATGCAGACCGTGGCAACTGCTACTCCTAAAGTAACTGCGGTACCGATGCGAGGTTCGTCGTTGGGCCCGCTGCCGCTGCCGAGGACAGACATCCACTTGGGCAAGACTCCATCTCTGGCTAGGGCCTGCAATACTCTCGGGGCGCCGAGAACGCTGCCGATCGCGGAGGAAAGGGTTGCCCCCCAAACTCCGAGCAAGATGGCCGGACCCCAATAGGCCATCTGTGCCATAATCAGGGGTTCTTCGATTAAAGTTATGGCGTCGGCCCGCATGGCTAGGACTATAGGCAGCACCATATAAATTACATATCCCGTACCGACGGCGGCCAGGGTTCCCGTGGGGATGGAACGGCTGGGATCTTTGAGGTCGCCGGACATACTTATGCCTGCCATGATGCCGGTGACGGCGGGGAAGAAGACGGCAAAGACAGTCCAGAATGGTTCGCTGAGGCGATCGGCTGCTCCCCACATTTCTATGGTTGTTGGTTCGAGGGAGTGTCCGAAGCCGAAAGATATCAGGGATAGAGCGATCGCTCCCATGATGAAAAATTGAGCCTTGATGGCTATTTCTGCCGAAGTCAGGGCCAGCACTGCTACCCCTACGGTGACGGCGAGGGCCACATATAACTGATTTACTTCCCCAAAGGTTTGAATTATTAAAGGGGCCTTGACCAAGCTTTCGGCAAAACCTATGGTATAGAGGGCCACAGATAGGGCTTGAGCGAAATAGAGGGGAATGCCGACTGCCCCGCCTATTTCTATTCCCAGGGAGCGGCCGATCATGTAGTAGGCACCGCCGACGCGGACCGCTCTATCGGTGGCGATCGCGCTGACGGAAAGAGATGTCAAAAGGGTAATGCTCGTGCTTAGGGTGACAATAATCAGAGTCCCTAGCAAGCCTACGTTACCTACTACCCACCCAAAGCGCAGGTACATTATTACTCCCAAGATGGTCAAGATCGAGGGAGTAAAAACTCCGCTGAATGTCCCCAAACCAGAAGGATTTGGTACAACAGTTGGGGGCGTTTCCTTTCTTGACTCCTTACGGTTAAAAAGTTTCATGCTTAAATGCCCATATCGCAAAGGTTAAATAATTTTCCAAACTAATAGCCATCGCCATCATTGCCCAATGGTAGCTATGATTTGATTAGAAATGCCCAATTCCCCGGCCATACGATCGAATGTCTACGTCGCGCCTGTTAACGTTAATTCTTGGTTTTAGCCTGATTCTGGGGCTGATTATTTGGCTGATCGGCTCTTTGTCGTGGCTTTACAGTCAAGTTTCCTGGTCTGCACCGCCACTGCTGGCCAACTTGCTGCTCTTCCTGCTGATTGTCCTCATCGGCATGGTAATTTTTGCTTTCGTATATTATGTAAGACTTTACCTCCAACCAAGCACGAGCCGTCGCGGTCCCAAGGGAAAAAAAATTAAACTCCCGGCGCGTAAAAGCGAGGCCGCTTCTAAATCTTTAAAAGCGGTTAAAGACCAAGTTGCTCAGATCCAAGATGAAGTGGCACGGCGAGCTTTGTTAACCCGATCGCGAGAAATGGAGGCTAGTCTAGCACGGGGGGATGTCCGGGTGGTAGTTTTCGGTACCGGTTCGGCGGGTAAAACTTCTGTTGTTAATGCTTTAATGGGCCGGATGGTGGGACGAGTGGATGCACCTATGGGCTCGACTCGGGCGGGGGAAACTTATCGCCTGAGTTTGAATGGATTGGAACGGGATATTTTAATTACTGATACTCCAGGCATTCTGGAGGCGGGAAAGGAGGGTAACGATCGCGAACTTATGGCACGCTCCCTGGCTACTGAGGCAAATTTACTGGTATTTGTGGTGGATAACGACTTGGGACGTTCTGAATATAATTCTCTGCGGGCCTTGGCAGAGATAGGCAAGCGATCGCTGGTGGTTCTCAATAAAACGGATCTCTATCCAGAATCGGATAACGAAGAGATTTTGGCGGCCCTTCGAGAGAGATTGGAGGGGGTTGTCGGAGGGACGGATATACTGGCCATCGCCGCCAATCCTCAAGCTGTAGTTCTGGATACGGGAGAAGCGTTTCAACCAGAACCGGATATCGTGCCTTTAATCCGCCAGATGGCCACGGTACTGCGGGCGGAGGGAGAGGACTTGATCGCCGATAATATTCTCCTACAATCTCAACGTCTCGGAGAAGAAGCCAGACGCTTAATCGATACTCAAAGACGACGACAGGCGGAGAAGGCGGTGGAACGATTTCAATGGATCGGTGCGGGTGTTATTGCCGTGACGCCTTTGCCTGTGGTGGATGTATTGGCGACGGCGGCGGTTAACGCTCAAATGGTGGTAGAAATTGGTAAGGTTTATGGTTGCGAATTGAATATCGAACGGGGGCGAGAACTTGCTTTGTCTTTGGCAAAAACTATGGCTAGTTTGGGTATAGTTGAAGGTGCTGTTAAGTTGGTGAGTTCTGCTCTGCAGTTGAGCGTTGCTACTTTTTTGGTGGGAAAGGCAATTCAGGGGGTGAGCGCTGCTTATTTAACTAGGGTTGCTGGTAAGAGTTTTATTGAGTATTTTCGCCACAATCAAGACTGGGGCGATGGGGGGATGACTGAGGTGGTACAAAAGCAATTTCAATTAACTAAAAAGGATGAGTTTGTTAAGGCTTTTGTTAAGGATGCGATCGCTAAGGTTGTCGAACCTCTTAAGTTGAATGCCCCGGAACCGGAATACGAACAGGAATATGATGATGAGTATTACGAAGAAGAGGAAGAGTACGAAGAATACAAAGAAATAAAACGCGAACCGTCCAAGAAAAAACAACTGTATTACGATGATTGGGAAAGCAACGGCAGGCAAAATGATGGTTGGTAATTAATAATTAATAATTAATAATTAATAATTAACAATTAAGCGGATATAGCAATCCGTGCGGAAGTTGCGAACAGTTTTGGGGTCCAGAAACCCGGTTTCGTGAAAGTTACCGGGTTTCTAATATCAATACTTTCGCCAAAATAAAAATACCTACAAGAAAAGTTCCTAGCCCGCCAGAAACCGGGTTTTTTGAAAAAACCCGGTTTCTTAAATCTCGATGCAGGCGTTGGTATTGTAATATGTCACGATGGCTAACGGATTGCCATAACAGGCGAGATACGGGGAAACAGGCGAGACGCCTGTTCTACGGGGAAACAGGCG
>CALKCV010000365.1 GCA_938083405.1 uncultured Microcoleaceae cyanobacterium
CAGACATAACTAAGTTAATAAACTCTTGGATATTGTCTTTGGCATAACCGACTTCTAAAGAAGATTCAGGCAATTTAGCTAAAAATGTTTCTAATTTAGCAATTTGGTTTTGAAAACTTTTAGGATTTCTAATAAAACGAGACTGCAAACTATTTTTAACTTGTGCTATTAAAGAACGCCCGCCCCGGTCTTTTTGAGTAAGGGTATAATTTTTTAAAATAGCGATCGCTTCCAAATCCTGAGTTTTAATTACCTCCATAATTTCCGCCCCAACTTCTTCTACAAGTTGAGTAGTAACGTACTTCATTACCACTGGTTGGAGAGTAAATAAAGATTGACCTTTTTCTATTATTTTTTCTACAAGCGATCGCCTCCCCAAAGACCCCATAGTTGCCAACAATTCGGAACTAGAAACCGCCCATAAAAACTTCTGGGGCAACTCCGCCAAAGAAACCGGTTTTCGTTCCACCGCCAACCAGTACATTAAATCTTTTTCTTCCTGGGATAATCGTTCGAAAGGTTGGTCTAACAAATAGCGAATATCGCCGATAAATAAAGTATTTTTCACAAACTCGGTCACTAGACCGTTATAAAGGTCTTTTACCGTAGAAGAAATAACTTTAACCGCCAAAGGATTTCCCCCATAACGCAGAATTAGATCTTGCCAGTCGCGGTTCCCCGATAAACCCCTTTCCTCCAAAATTTTCTCGCATATTTCTGGAGAACCAGCTAACTGCAAGCTGCGAACTTTTGCTCCTTCGAGAGAGGCTAAATCTGTCAGTTTTTCCGCACTGGAAAAAACCAGACAGCTTTGGTGAGATTCCGTCGCTATTCTGCGGAAAAATTCTCCATATTGCTCAAACCCTTCGGCATAGTTTCCCGCTAAATCTTCTTTGCTGAGAATAGTTTCAACATCGTCTAGGATTAACAGGCATCGGCGTTGCCGCAAAATTGACATTAATTCTGCAATTTGTCCGTCGATGTTTGCCGTTATTGCCGTTTGGGGATGGAGGCAATTAATTAAGTCGGCGAGGTAGTTAGTTAGCGGTGGGGCGTGACGAAGCGATCGCCAAATTAACACCTCAAATTCCGATTGAATTTCTCGCCCCAATTTGACGGCGAGAGTAGTTTTGCCAATGCCTCCAAATCCTAAAATTGCTATTAGCTTGCTGCCTTCTTCAGCAATCCATTTTTGCAATTGAGTTAATTCTTCACTCCTGCCGTAGAATGCCTCCAGGGCCGGGGCCCCATCCCAATCCTGCCCCGAAGGGCCTTCCTGCCCCCCCCTTTCAAAGGGGGGCCTGGGGTCATACTCCCCCCTTTCAAAGGGGGGCCGGGGGGGATAAGAGAGGTTTTGGCCCTGCCGTTGCTGGTATTGAGAAACCAGTAATTGCTGCAACTTGGCCATTTTCCCAGGCCCTTTGCCGCCAATCTCAAATTTTTTGTAAACCTCTCCCAGTCGCTTCCTCACTGCTTCTGGTTTGAGTTGGAGTTTGGCAGCGATCGCCGCGATCGACTCCCCCTCCAGCAATGCCAGAGACAAAACTTCCAATTCGCCCTGGGATACTCCCCTTTCGGCTGCCAGCGTCTCCAGAAAATCCACCGGAATTATGGCCATACCCTCGCCCTCTACCTAAACCACAAATTTATTTTATCCCATTCTCACTTTTTAGTAAAGCTTTTTGTAACTTAAGTGATTGAGTTGTTGGCGGTTTTGACAAAAAAGGGCGAAAGTGGTATAATATTTGTTTGTAGCGATCGCTTCAGCGATTAAAAATGGTATTTATAGCAATTTTTAAATTGGTGAGGTACACCTAGATCGATCCACCATTATCCCCCTTTTTAAGGGGGACTTAGAAAAATATGGCTCCCCCCTTAAAAAGGGGGGCTGGGGGGGATCGAAAATGTACTTAACCAATGCGATAATTGCTATTGTTCCTAACAACCTGGTTTTTTAATTCTTATTTTCTTAAACTGTACTCCTCCTCAAAAATTTCGTCCCAATAAAGAGAAGTCAAATCGCAATCTTTCCCCATTTCATCCTCCGCATCTTTCACCGCCCTCTTAAAGCATTTTTCCCAAATAGACTCAATAAAATCGCGATTCAAACTAGGAACTTCTTCCTGGATATCCTCAATTTCTTGACGAGAAGAACGAATGGTGGTACTCCAGCTAGAACCACGACGCTCGGGCTGGCATTTCCACTTAATAACATGGGTCATCAGTCTAGTTAACTGACTTCTTAAAGCTAATCTTTTAGACTTTCCCATTGACTCAATTAATGCATAAAGACCAACGCTAGCTTCCATAGATTTGCCCTCATTTAAAAGTTGCAAAATTACCTCGGCTGCCCGATACTCAGAACCAGCGGTCAACCATTCCCAATCTTGCGTACTTAGCATGGCAACCTCCTTTTAAAATCCTCGCTTTCTTTTATTCTTCTTCAACTGTAGTATATTCATCCTCAAAAACCTCTTCCCAAGAAAGAGAGGTCAAATCGCATTTTTTATTCATTTCCATCGCAGCTTCTTTCATAGCCGAACGAAAACATTTATCCCAGATAGATTCAATAAAATCTCGATTCAAACTAGGCATTTCCTCTTGACTGTATGTAATTTCTCGACGTGCAGAATTAATAGTAATAGCCCAACTAGAACCCCGACGTTCTGGCTGACATTTCCACTTAATAACATGAGCCATTAATCTAATTAATTGACTTTGAACGGCACGTCTTTCCGATCTTTCCATAGCTTCAATTAAAGCATCTACACCTTCTTGAGCTTCCTTAATTTTTCCCTCATTTAAAGCTTCTCGAACGGCTACGGCAGTTTGATAGTGAGAATTAATAACTAACCAGTCCCAATCTTGTTTAGTAAACACCATCGCCTCCTACCATATTTAATTCATTTGGTCAACCGCTCCGAGATAAACGACCTACAAGCTGAAACGGTTTGTCACTGGTTATTTTAGCTTTAAAAAAACTTTTAGTCAATAATTCTCAACTTAAGTTAATAGAAATTAACACAAACGTTAAAAGATCGTTAATTAAAACAATAATGCAGTTGCTTTAGTGGCAAACTGAATTTTTAGTGCAAAAATACTTAAAGCGCTAAAAATCTGAGAAAATCGGAACAGAGCAAAATAGTTATAGCAATTATCGAAACTATGAGGTACATTTACGATCCCCCCCAGCCCCCCTTTTTAAGGGGGGAGCCGGAAAATTTCAAAGTCCCCCTTTTTAAGGGGGATAATGGGGGATCGACTAATGTCGGCTTCACCGATTCAATAATCGCTATATCAACCACTATTAACCGAAAAACCAAAAAACGGAGAAGCAAATATGAAACTCGCTTACTGGATGTACGCAGGACCGGCCCACATCGGCACCCTCCGCATCGCTAGTTCTTTCAAAAACGTTCACGCCATCATGCACGCCCCCCTCGGCGACGACTATTTTAACGTGATGCGATCGATGCTCGAACGGGAACGGGATTATACGCCAGTCACCGCCAGCGTAGTCGATCGCAACGTTCTCGCCCGGGGTTCCCAAGAAAAAGTAGTCGATAATATCGTCCGCAAAGATAAGGAAGAAAGTCCCGACCTGATCGTACTCACTCCCACTTGCACTTCCAGCATCCTCCAAGAAGACTTAGGAAACTTTGTCGAACGGGCTCAACTGGACGCGAAAGGCGACGTAATGCTGGCAGACGTGAACCACTACCGCGCTAACGAACTGCAAGCAGCAGACAAAACTTTAGATCAAATCGTCCAATTTTACATCAATAAAGCGAAAAAGAAAGGCGATTTGGCAACAGAAAAAACCGAGAAACCTTCGGTAAATATTATCGGCATTTCCACCCTCGGTTTCCACAACCAACACGACTGCATGGAACTGAAGCGGTTAATGGCAGATTTGGGGATAGAAGTTAACGAAGTTATTCCCGAAGGTGCCTCGGTTCATAATTTGAAAAATTTGCCTCGGGCTTGGTTTAACCTCGTACCTTATCGGGAAATAGGCATGATGTCGGCTCGTTTCTTGGAGGAAGAGTGCGGGATGCCTTATGTGGATATTACGCCTATGGGTGTTGTGGAAACTGCCCGTTGTATCCGCAAGATTCAGGAGGTAATTAACGATCGGGGCGCTAATGTTGATTACGAAGGATTTATCGACAATCAAACTCGTTTCGTGTCGCAAGCGGCATGGTTTTCTCGTTCTATTGACTGTCAGAATTTAACTGGTAAAAAAGCTGTGGTATTTGGAGACAATACCCACGCGGCGGCGATGACAAAAATTCTGACGCGGGAGATGGGCATTCATGTTGTCTGGGCCGGTACTTATTGTAAATACGATGAGGAGTGGTTCCGCAAGGAGGTCAGCGAGTATTGCGATGAGGTTCTCATTAGCGAGGATAACGGGGAGATCGGGGATGCGATCGCGCGGGTGGAACCCTCGGCTATCTTCGGTACCCAAATGGAACGCCACGTCGGCAAGCGTTTGAGTATTCCTTGCGGGGTGATAGCCTCGCCAATTCACATTCAGAATTTCCCCATTGCTTACAAACCATTTTTGGGTTATGAAGGCACGAACCAGGTAACGGATTTAATTTACAATTCCTTCACTTTAGGAATGGAAGATCACTTGTTAGAAATCTTCGGCGGTCACGATACCAAAGAAGCAATTCATAAGGGTATTTCTGCGGATTCAGACTTGAACTGGACGAAGGAAGCTAAAGGTGAATTGAATAAAATTCCTGGTTTTGTCCGGGGTAAAGTGAAGCGCAATACTGAGAAATTTGCCCGGGAACGCGGCATAGAAGAAATCAGTCTGGAAGTGATGTATGCAGCGAAGGAAGCTGTGGGCGCGTAGTTTTTAAGTGAAGCTTTTTTGTAGTAATCGCTTTAGCGATTGAGAACCGACTTTTTGGAAATCGCTTTAGCGATTACTACGAAGGGCTTGTTTGTAGCGATGGCTTTAGCGATTGAGAACCGACTTTTTGGAAATCGCTTTAGCGATTACTACGAACGAAATATTTACTACGACCGAGGCTTTTTATCGGGTGCATCTCATCGAAGTAAATACACAATCGTTCGATCGCAAATTAACAATTAGTTTTATTCAAAAACGAGATGCACTACGCAACCCCGCCGGTGCGCAGTGCGCACCCTACTAATTACTCCCTTGTCTTTTTGCAAATATGAGATGTACCCAATTTTAACTCCTAGAAACTCCACTAACCAACTCAGAAATTAACTGCTTCCATTCCTCAGAATTTGTCAGAGAATAAGCGTCAAACTCATAACCGTATTGCTGGTACAAATTATTAAAACTCTCCAACCAATGAAAAACAGTTTCGCTTAAAGACAAAGGCGTATATTTCAAAGCTTGACGCAAATACTCCACCATCTTCCCTAAAAAACCGTTCCGATGTGCCTGCCACGCCAGCCAACAAAGAGTGTAATAACGGGATTTTCCCTCCCACTGGCGCACCTCTTCCGGCAAATTTTCTTGACTAAAAAAGTTGTTTAACATTCCATTCATATCGTCTCCCTGCTGGAAACTTTTGCGAGTAGCATTTTGAGTATGTTGGCGATAGCAATAAGTCACCTTCGGCAACCAAACAGCTTCGCAACCTTTCAGCGCCATTCTAAATACTAAATCCACATCTTCTCCATGTCGCCAGCGAGTGTTAAAACCGCCGACTTTCTGGATCCATTCCCGGCGAAACATCATCGAAATAGTGACCGGTTTCCAAATAACCCAAGTCTCCAAACTTATCTCCAAACTGTCGCCATAACGCCATAATTCGATATCAGAAATTAACTTGCCTTTTTCGTTAACCAAACGCCAACCGCTGTGAACTATTCCCAACTCGGGGCGGGAGTCGAAACAACCGACTTGTTTGCCGAGTTTATCTGGGAGGAAAAAGTCGTCGGCGTCGAGAAATGAAATAAATTCTCCTCGCGCCATTTCTAATCCTAAATTGCGGGCTTTTGATACTCCTTGGTTTGGTTGGTAAATGTAGCGAATTTTATCCAGTAGTGGTTCTAATACTTGACGAGTGTTGTCGGTGGAACCGTCATCGACTACTATTATTTCGTAGTTCGTGTAAGTTTGATTTAAAACGCTGGCGATCGCTTCTTCAATATAACCGGCATTATTATAAGTCGCAATAATGACGCTAACCCGAGGAATTGGCGGATTTAAAATACTTCCAATTAACTCCCTCCACTCCGCAGACTGACTCAAACCCAAGACGTCGAATTGAGAATTGTGGAGGCGATCGTAACTGCCAAAAGTCGCTATCCAACTAGAAATAGCCTCAGTTTTAGAAACCTCAGTATATGCC
>CALKCV010000366.1 GCA_938083405.1 uncultured Microcoleaceae cyanobacterium
CCAGCTACCCAACCGATCGCCCAATTAAACAGGAGCCAACCGCTTAACCTTATCTTCGAGAGAACCGAGCAAAGAAGTAAAAGGCTTAACAAACTTATCAATGCCCTCGGTCAAAAGTTCGTCCATCACCCCATCGATATCGATGTCAACATCGGCATCCTTCAAACTCTCCATCAGGTTGTAAGCTTCCTCAACCTTGGTCTCGACGCGGTTTTCAACATCGCAGTGGTCCGCACAAGCATCCATAGTATTCGGAGGCAAAGTATTAACCGTATTCGGTCCGATCAACTCGTCCACATACATCACGTCGCTGTAAGCAGCATTTTTCGTACTGGTACTGGCCCACAGAAGACGTTGGACATTTGCGCCTTTAGCAGAAAGGGCCTTCCAACGATCGCTCTGAATAATCTTCTTGTATTCCTGGTAAGCAACCTTCGCATTAGCGATCGCCACCTTACCCTTAATTGCCTCTAGTTTGGCCTTCTTATTCAGATCCGTAACCCCCTTAAGTTTCTCATCTATCAGATCGTCAACCTTGCTATCGATCCGACTCAAGAAGAAACTTGCCACAGAAGCAATCTTACTAATATCTTCACCCTTAGCCGCCCGAGCTTCCAATCCTTCTATATAAGCCATGAAAGTATTAACGTAACTTTCCACTGAGAAAAGCAAAGTCACGTTAACATTAATCCCCTCGCTAATAACCTTAGTTACCGCTGGCAAACCTTCAGGAGTTCCCGGGATTTTAATCATTAAATTCTCGCGATCTACTGCCTTGTAATAGCGAATGGCTTCCTTTATCGTACTTTCCGTATCCTGAGCGATGGTCGGCGGTACTTCAATACTGATATAACCATCCAAACCTTTCGTCTGTTCGTAAACGGGCTTAAAAATATCGCAGGCATCCTGAATATCTTTAAATGCCAGAGATTCATAAATTTCCAGTACCGACTTACCTTGCTTAATGCCAGCTTCGATATCGGCATCGTAGATAGCATTACCGGCGATCGCCTTCTCAAAAATAGCCGGGTTTGAAGTAATCCCCCGAATACCTTTTTCTACTATTAAGTTCTTTAATTCTCCAGACTCAATAATATCGCGGCTCAAATTATCCATCCAGATACTTTGACCTAAATCTTCGATTTCTAACAAATGGTTAACAGTCATAATTGTCATCCAATAGGTTTACAATTTTCTAGTTTTTTTCTTAGTTTAGCTTAGATGCAAATAGCGCCTTTGGGCGGCGAATTTGAGGCAACCAAAAACCCTATCTGCTTCTAGTTAAACAGTTAAATTGTTTTTCGATGGGAGCGATCGCTACATTTTCACAATTTCTTAGTATTTAATTACTAAGCCTTATTCGAGCCAATTAAGTATTTGTTACCTGGCGCGATTGCTCTTTAATAAACGACTCCACCAAAGCCACATCCTCTTTAGAACCAATAATTAAAGGAGTGCGCTGGTGGAGTTCTTCTGGCACGACGTCCATAATATCTTGAGTCCCCGTACTGGCCCGTCCCCCTGCTTGCTCGATTAAATAAGCCAAAGGCGCGGACTCGTAGAGCAGGCGTAACTTTCCTTCTGGTTTCTTAATAGTCCCCGGGTATAAAAACACCCCGCCAGTAAAAAGAATCCGATGAAAATCCCCCACCAAAGCCCCACCATAACGAGCAGTATAGCCCTCATGGCGATGGACGTAGCGGATATAATCCCTCAGAGAATCGTCCCACTGCCAAAAGTTACCCTCATTAACGCTGTAAATCGGGCCTTTTTCTGGCACCGTAATATTTTCGTTAGCCAGAATAAACTCGCCCAAGCTCGGGTCCAAAGTAAAAGCGTGAACCCCCGTGCCCAAAGAATAGACCAACATCGTGCTAGGGCCATAGAGTATATAACCCGCAGCAATTTGCTTGCGTCCGTGTTGGAGCAGATCTAGAGCGGTGCCATCCTCATCAGTGCCTTCCTGCTGGCGGATCGAGAAAATCGACCCTACATTGAGGTTAGTATCCAGATTTGAAGACCCATCGATGGGGTCATAAACCAAGGTATAGCGTCCTATGGGGCAGTTTTCTGGGATGTAATAGGGTTTTTCCATCTCCTCGGAGGCCAAGCGACATACGAGGCCGCTTTGCTTAAAGACAGAGATAAAGACATCGTTGGCAAAGATATCCATCTTTTTGACAGATTCCCCTTGGACGTTAACGCTGCCAGTAAATCCCAGAGCATCTTCGACTAACCCAGCGCGAGTCAGACGGCGCGCGATGAACTTGCCGGCTAAGGCTATGCGGTTCATTAAGGCGCTGATATCTTGGGCATCTGGTGAAAAGCTCTGGAGTTGTTGCAGAACGTGACGAGATAAAGTAGTACAGTCGCGGTCTAAAGCTTGGGCTTCAGCTAAACGGTCTTCCAAACTTTGCTCGTTTTGGGCGTTAGCCATAAAATATCCTATTTCCTTTCTGCTAAAATTACTCTGCACCACCGACAACCGAGCGATCGCCTCCTGTTTGTTTGCGCAAAAACAGGCAAGATGCCTACGAATCAACAGGCAATAGCCGCGTTCTACGAAGATGCCCGTTCGTGGCCTCGGTCAACCCAGACATCTGTCTTCAAATTGACCGTTACCAGCGATTCCACTGATACTTTTATGTTAAAGAGGCTTTTGAGGAGAACCCCTAAACTTTAGATAAGTTTTATGTTTTGCCGTTTCTTGGGGCCAAATCCAGCTTCCCGTCCCTCTAGGGAAGCGATCGCCGAGGGGCCAAGCTCTCTTGAATCTTTATTTTGGCCAGATATTGTTTTAAGTAGTCGTGCAGGCGGCGGAATTTTCGTTCAAAAACTTCCCTGCGGCTCGCGCAATTATTAACGGTAATTCGCCACCCCGACGCAACGTCCGACAATTATTAATTATTAATTATTAATTATTAATTACTTATGAATCTTTTCCCTTCCGACCGTTCCATCGCAGATAGGTTTAACCCCGATGCAAACCTGGTACTCTATCGCGGGGATGCGCGAGATTCTATCGAGACGATACCGAGCAATTCTATTGCCTTAATCGTTACCTCTCCCCCCTACAACATTGGTAAAGATTACGAACAAAAAACCGCTTTAGAACAATATCTGAAAACTCAAGAAAAGACCATCGGCGAACTTTATCGAGTTTTGAGAGAAGATGGCAGTATTTGTTGGCAGGTTGGTAATTTTATTCAAAATGGCGAAGTTTATCCTTTAGATATTTTTTATTACGATATTTTCAAAAAGTTAAATATGTTTTTGCGCAACCGGATAGTCTGGCATTACGGTCACGGTTTGCACGCGAAAAAACGTTTTTCCGGTCGTTACGAAACTATTCTTTGGTTTAGCAAGAGCGATAATTATATTTTTAATTTAGACCCGGTTCGAGTTCCTTCTAAATACCCCGGTAAGCGACATTATAAAGGAGCTAAGAAGGGTCAGCTTTCTGGGAATAAAAAGGGGAAAAATCCTTCCGATGTTTGGGAGATTGTAGTTAAAGATTGGGAAGATGCTATTTGGGATATTCCTAATGTCAAATCAAACCATCCAGAGAAGACAAACCATCCTTGTCAATATCCGGTGGAATTAGTGGAAAGGTGCGTTTTGGCTTTGACTAACGAAGATGACTGGGTTTTCGATCCTTATGCCGGGACGGGTACTTCTTTAATTGCTGCGATTAAGAATAATAGAAGGGCGATGGGTAGCGAGAAAGAAGCGGATTATATTGAAATAGCTAAAAAGCGGATTAATTCTTATTACGATGGAAGCCTGCGAACTAGACCTTTGGGCAAACCCGTTTACGTTCCCACTGGGAAAGAAAAAGTTAGTCAGATTCCCGAGGAATGGAAGGATAACGTTCAAATGAACTTGTTTGAAGAGGAGAAGGAAAGTAAATGATTATTGCTGGTATATATTCATTTAACAATGGCTTAGAAGTTATCGAAGATAATTTTAGTAATGAGTTAAATGAAATTAAGAATGTTATTGTTAGAGTAGATGCTAAGGAACATAAAACAAAAATGAGTAAAGAGAAAACTATGGCTGGTAAAATGCTATATAAGCCCAGTTCTCTTAATGCTGATTACAAGAAAGAATTTGAATTGCTCGATTGGCATAAAGAAAAAATTTATTGTCAATATCCTA
>CALKCV010000367.1 GCA_938083405.1 uncultured Microcoleaceae cyanobacterium
ATTTATGAAAAAAAAAGGCTACAGATAAAGGAGGCGATCGCGGCGCTTTGCCGAATTGTAAAGAAATGTTAAGTTATTTAATTTTAAGGAAATGTACGGCTCAAATTAAAGAGTTAGGTAACAAAAGTTGTGTAGCAAATAAAAAGTAACTAAATTTCTAGCGGACAAAACACCGGGGAAGGACGCCGCTTTATGCCTTGCTGCTTTAAAAAGATTTGTTAAGATATAAGTAAATAGACAGATAAGCGAAGGCCAGAAGTTGCCAGCGCAACAGAAAGACCAACATAAAAAAAGTTGGGACTTCAAAAGTGCTGAAGCTTAACAAGCAAATCGACGGTCGTATTTATTAAGGCAAGCGGCATTTCCCGCCCCGCTTACCGATCGCTAACTAATCAAAAAAAAGTTAAGCTGATAGTAGTCAGCGGGAATTAGGATAATCATGGATTACATAGATAAGGTTCTCGAAAAGGTAAAAGAATTGGTAGGCAAAGTTATAGAAGCCTTGCTAGGCCCAGAAGCCGAACCAGTTCCAATTCCAATACCGGTGAACGATCGCCGTTAATTGATGACGACGGTAATTTATTAACAAAACACTTTTTGCTGTTGTTTAGCATCTTAGTATTGCACGGGCCAAATCTAAATCTCCTGGGCCAACGGGAACCAGGAATATATGGAAGTGCAACTTTAGAGGATATAAATGGGCTGCTAGAGCGAGAAGCCTTGGGGCTGCAAGTAAAAATTTCTATACTGCAATCTAACCATGAAGGGGCCTTGGTGGATGCCGTTCACTCAGCGTGGGGGCAACACCAAGGCATACTCATAAATGCAGGAGCCTACACTCATACGAGCGTGGCCATAAGAGATGCTCTAGCAGGGGTTAAGATTCCGACGGTAGAAGTACATCTGAGCAACATTTACCGACGCGAAGCATTTCGACACCATTCTTATATCGCGCCCATAGCTATTGGTCAAATTAGCGGTTTTGGTTCGGATAGTTATTTATTGGGGCTAAGAGCTTTGGTGAATCATCTTAACAATTAACATTTTCTGGATTAACATTTTCTGGATTAACATTTTCCAAATTAACAATTAACATTTTCCCAATAGCCCCTAACTTTTTTATAAGGGGATTGACTAACTGCGAATTGCTTCGAGAATTAATGATTAATGATTAATGATTAATGATTAATTATTAGGTAAATAAAATTAAAGACTCCAAAAACAAGAGGGGTGCATATCTATTTTGCAAGCGAAATCAATAGATATGCACCCAATAATAATTATGAGGTACTCGCTCTTAAGCCAATTTCAAGGGACTTTATTAGGTGCAATTTTAGGAGATTTTATCGCTCGGGAATTAAGTATTGTTCCTCTTAGTAAAAAAGAAAGCGATAATTTAGGTAACAGCCAAGAAAAATCGTTTCAGGAGCTTGGCAACAATAGGGGAATAAATAGAGCTATAAGTGGAGAAATTGCCATAATTAGCGCTCGTAGCTTAATTAAGTATGAGGGTTTAGATATAGAAGATTGGCAAGAGAATTGGAAAAAATGGAAAGGTAGTAAACTGTCAGAATACCCAAATAGCGGGGTGAGTTTGAAGGGGACTTCTGAATTAGAAAATAGCAAGCTAGGAAGAACTTCATCGTGGGAGTGGGAAGAGGCTAAGGCATGGGAAACAGCTATTGCTTGTTTACCAGGGGTCATGCTCTACCACGAAGTTGAAGCTAAACTGCGAGGCTTCTTAGAGCAAATATCGGAGGTTTGGCAGGGAAGATCGGATCTAAGGTTAAGTAATTTAGCAGTTGGATATGCGATCGCTCTGGGACTGAGAGAAAAACTAGACCCCCATACTCTAATCCCTAAAACCATAACCATCTTAGAGGAAGAAGGCCCCCTAGTGGAGCAGTTAAAAGAAGTTCAAAGCTTGTTAGAAAGACGCTCGGATTTAGAAACAGCAACGATAGCTCTGTCAAACAAGGCAAAAGCCATGAAAGAAGAATTAGGCGATCTGGGAGAAGATTCAAGAGAAAAAGAAGCGATCGCCAGAAGAATAGCTTCCTCAATCCCTATATCTTTAGCCTTCTATTGCTTTCTCAGTACCCCCGAAAATTGGCAACTTGCCGTACGGAGGGCGGGAAGAACGGGGCGAGGCTCTCAAATATGTCCTCTAGTGGGGGCCATCTCAGGAGCATACAACAGCAGTGCTGGAATTCCTGTAGAATGGCGAAGAGCCTTAAATTCTTTGCCCCAGAAAACTCCGGCTCTAATGGTAGAAGCAGTAGCTAACCAAGCAGAGATTATCAAATTAGCAAAAACCCTCTGGGCATTGTGGTGTGGAGTCTATAATCCAAAAATAATGGAAAACAAACTAAATTTAGTTCCAGCCGTTGCAGCAAGCAATGTAATTCGCCCTCGTTAACCGCGCTCATGTCGGTTTAGCTCCCGAGCGATCGCTCTTAGTTCCTCCTTGGGTGAAATTACCGATGGAATTAGGCAAAAGTATGAGTACTTCTATTTATAGAAGCACGATTGCGCCTGCCGGATAGCTATCCGGCGCTGGAAAAGGACTATAACTTCCACAAACAAATAGTAAGGTATGCAATAGTCAGGAAATATGCATCTGACAAAAATACTGGAAACTACAAATCGCTCCCAGAGCAAAAAACAAAAACCAAAATCGCGCTGGTCAACTTTTACAGCTTCGCCTCTGTTGGTAATCTTAGCAATAGGAAGCCTAACGGCAACTTCTGGCCAGCGATTTTATAATCAGCCGAGGTTAGATGAGGGAACAATAGCTCCTCAGACGATCGAGGCTCCGATTGATGCTACTGTCCCAGACGCTAAAAAGACCGAAGAAAAGCGCAAAGCAGCTAGACTGGGGGAAGTAAAAGTATTAAAGACTCAGCAGGCGATCGATAGAAAAATTGCCGCCGAGTTAGAAACATTGCTGGAAGTTGGGGACGAAATTCGCAGGGAAATCGCTCCTTTTCCTTTTGTGGACACGGGAGTTTTATCGACAGCTACCCAGGGTTACTTGCGGCGAGCTGGCCAACAAGAGTGGGAAAAGATCTTGCAAATGGTAAATTTGCAGGTCGAACAAAACTTGCCCCTGTTTAAATTAAATAAAAGTAAAAACAAGCAGAATGTAAAAGCTCTCGGGGAAATTCCCCCAGAAAGCCGAACTGCCGAAATCATTCCCATACCTATCCCAGAGACACCAATAGAAATAGAAGAAGAACAAGAACAGCCCTCCATCGACGCGAGAGAACAACGAGCAATTTCCGAACTGGTAGCCTACCGTAAAAAGGTTTCTGCCCGGGAATATGGAGAATTAATAGAACAAGTCTTGGAGGCTCGATCGAGTTATGCGATCGCCTGGGAGATGCTGGTGAGCCAACCAGAAATAGAAGGGAGTTTCGTTTATGATGCTTCTTTTTTGGAATTATCAGAAGAAGCGTGGGAGGAAACTAAGCTCGGGATCGAAACCGTAGCGCAGCGAATGTTGGCTCAGGGTATTTCTGCGCATTTTCCTAGAGAAAACTGGGCTAGGGCGGTGAGACTTCAGGTAATAGGATCGGTGTCTTTAGAGGCAGAACCCCTAGCAATTAAAATTTTACAAATATCTTTACAGGCGAATTTAGTACCAGATGCAGAGGCTACTAAAAAATTAGCAGAACTGGCGGCGCAGAAAGTTAAGACTGTCGAATATAGCGTCCGATCGGGAGAAATAATAGTTAGCAAGGGAGAAAAAATCAACCGCAAGGCTTTTGTCTTGTTAGACCATTTTCAACTGAGCCGAAGGGAAATCGATTGGCGAGGATTGATAGAATTAGCTTGTCTGGTAACGGGAGCGGTAGGGGTGGTTTTGCTGGTGGAGAGCAGGTTTAATCGGAACTTGCGCAAGCGAGACCACATTTTATTGTTGCTCTTGACTTTGACTACCCCAGTGCTGGTGACTTTTAAGATACCTTGGACGAGTTTGCCGGCGGTTGGTTTGTTGGCGGGTAGC
>CALKCV010000368.1 GCA_938083405.1 uncultured Microcoleaceae cyanobacterium
AATCGCCAGCTTTTAGAATTGAATGGAGCTTTAGAAAAGGCTAACCGAGAACTAAAAAATAACTACAAAAAATTGCAGGAAGCTCAACTACAACTGGTGCAAACTGAAAAAATGTCAACCCTCGGAAGTTTAGTGGCGGGAGTCGCTCACGAAATTAATAATCCTCTGGGTTTTGTTCGGGGGAATCTCGATTATGCCCTGGAATATATTCAAGGATTGCTAGGTCATTTAAAGCTTTATCAACAGCAATTCGACCCTACGCCAGAAATCAAAGAAAATGCGGAGCAAATAGATATAGATTTCGTGCTTAAAGACCTTCCAAATCTTATTATTTCTATGGAAGAAGGAGTTAAGCGCATTGGTAATATTAGCACTTCTTTACGAACTTTTTCCCGCGCGGATGCGGTCGCTAAGATGCCTTTTAATCTCAACGATGGTTTGGATAGTACCTTGCTGATTTTAAAACATCGTCTCAAAAGTAACGAGGAACGTCCAGATATTGAAGTTATTAAAAAATATGGTTCCCTGCCGGAAATAAAATGTTTCCCCGGGCAGTTAAATCAAGTTTTTATGAATTTGCTAGCCAATGCCATCGACGCTTTAGACGAGCGTAGTGGCGTTTCCCTGCGCGACATGAAACCCGAAGGGTTGCGGATGCAACATCGCTCTTATGCCGATATTGAAAATCCACCCCTCCAGATCGAGATTGAAACTGAAATGAAAGACGATAAAGTTATCGTCAGAATTCGCGATCGTGGGGTGGGGATGAGTGAGGAAGTAAAAAACCGTATTTTCGAGCAGGGTTTTACTACGAAACCGGTGGGAAAAGGTACCGGGTTGGGCATGGCTATCGCTCGTCAAATTGTAGTAGAAAAACACGGTGGAACTTTAACTTGTACTTCCCAATTGGGAAAAGGTACCCAGTTCGCGATCGCCCTTCCTCTAAACTAACGCAATTTAAGTTCAATTAATTCCATCCGGCAAATACAAATCGTCTCCAGGAAGCCGCCTGTCGATAATGTCTTCTCGATTTTCTCTCAAAATCTGTTCCTTCGTTTCTGTAAAACGCCTGTTGTATTCGGCATCCGTTCGTTGAAGGCTAAAAGCTTTATCTGCACGACGTTCGATAGATTCTTCCATGCAAGCCCCAGCGATCGCGGCGGCTTTTTTATTTCCTTTTATCGCTCGATAAAACCAATATGCAGCAGCCAAACGAACTGGAACCGCTTTAATATAGAGTTGCTCTTCCTCTTCGATGGTAGGGGCATCGATTAATTTATATCCTTTAAACGGCAAAGCTTGTTCCGATTTTCCATTAATAAAACGCCGCAAATCTTTATTTTCTTGCGCGATGGCGTCGGTAATCGATTCCATGTAAAGTTGATAGCTTCCATCTGGGAGTTGGTAAACATCGATGGGGATATCTCCTAAATTAATAGTAGCTTTTACAGCTTTTTTGGTGGGGGTATAAGAGTCGGTCATCTTTGTCTGAAAGTCAATTTAATTTATTTTAGCACCAAGGAATCTGCTTTGAATTTCTATAAATCGAGCTACCAAATACCGTTTCGACTTCTTCCTCGCTGGCGAAGTCAAAAGCGGTGGATTAATTTAACCGCTTTTACCGCCAAATATTAGACCTCGCAGCATCGATCGATGCTGCGAGGTCTATTGTAAATTCTCTTTTACCGCAAGCGGATAAGGGAAGGAAAAGCCCTCCGGGCAGGGAAGCGAACGGCCTTTCCCCTTTCCTAATCTCCAAGAGAAAAAGATCGTACCAGCCGCTAAAAAAAACAGGCTATAAAAAATGGGCGTAACAGGATTCGAACCTGTGACCTCCACGATGTCAACGTGGCGCTCTAACCAACTGAGCTATACGCCCTTAACAGTCTCCTACCTTAACACGGCTTCTCCCCAAATGACAACCCCCCAAACAAACTTTTTTTTCTTTAGAATTTAGATAAAACCGCAAATCCCCGCAATCCTTCAAATACCAATACTTTCATCGCTACACCCCGCCGCTAAAATCTCTCCGTCACCGCTGAAGGCCACCCGATTAACTGCGGCCCCTGACTGCAAAATGGCCTACTCCTGCCAAAAGCAACTAGGCCATCCCTTCTACTGCTAAAGTCTGACCGTCTGGAGCGATCGGCACCGCATTCACCCGATCGCCTCCATCCAAACTCCCCCACAACTCCGCCAATAGGGCAAGAAGCTCTGTGGGACTATTCCCCAATAGCTCGAAGTTGACATCTCCTAAGAAAATGCTAGATGAGCTAAAGCATCCCGACGCAACTCTTCTAATAAACTTTTTAAAACATCAGCATTTTGTTTCCTAACTGATATTACTTCCGGGCTATAATCGTGGATGCTTTTACCGCGATCGTCTGCCCAAACCGCTTTTGGTTCTAAATTTTCCTGACTTAAAGATTTAGCTATTTCTTCTTCCATTGCTACCGTTTCTATTAAGGCTTTTTCAACAGCATCAATTAGTAGAAAAAGTTGCTCTCGCTGGCCGTATGGTTCAAAATACGGATAAAACTCACCGTTGGTTTCTTTAAATAAAGCTTTACCTCGCTGGAGAGTTGTTTCTACTCGTTCCACTAGCCAGCCTAAGTTTAATTCTCGGAGAATTTCTACTAATTCTTGATAAGCACTAGCGCATTCTTGTTGGGTCATAATTTTATCCTTAATTATAATTTTTTAGCAAATACAGCTTCGACCTCTTCCTCGCTGGCAAAGTCTCCTGCGTCAGCTTCGGCAAGAGCTTGTTTAATTTCTTCAACCTGCCAGTCATTAACTTCCAAATAGGCGGTTACTGCTTCGTTGAGGATGTGGTTTAAATCGTTGTTTGTAGTGGAGGCGATCGCCAATAGAGCCATTTTTTTGTCTCTATCTACTACAAATCTAAGATTTTCTTCGTTCATTTTGACCTCCTAGTTATTTAGGTACTCCAGATTGGATATTAGTGGATGCCATAGCAGAAAAAAACTTCCCTGTTTTTCACTCAATATTTTACTTGATTTTTCAAACTTCCTTCAAATATTCTCCTATTGCCATTTTCAGGCCATCATCAAACTCAAAGCATACCGCCCATCCCCGCAACCCGCCAAATACCAATACTTCCATCGCTACAACCCGCCGCTAATATCTCTCCATCACCGCTAAATGCCACCTCATTCACCGTCGCCTCGCACTCCAAAACTGCCAACTGCTCCAAGGTGTAAAGATTCCACAAACAAACTCGACCGTCCCTAGTTCCCGCCGCCAAAGTCTGACCGTCTGGAGCGATCGCCACCGCATTCACCCGATCGCCTCCATCCAAATTCCCCAACCATTCCCCCGTCG
>CALKCV010000369.1 GCA_938083405.1 uncultured Microcoleaceae cyanobacterium
CCCAGTTGCCAGCGACTACGACTTCTCAAAACACGACGAGCAAGTTTTAAAAAGAGCTTGCCAACTTAAAAGCGAAGGTTTTACCGTCTATGTAGAAAACGACAACTCCTTCAGCGTCCGAGGCAAAACCTACGATATCCGCGTCGCCGGCAAACCAGATATTGTCGCCATTAAAGACGGTTGGGTAGTAGTGGAAGACATTAAAACCGGCAAGCGCAAAAATTCCCATAAAATGCAAGTGCTTCTTTATATGTTGCTCTTACCCGTAGCGCCAGAAACCAAACATCTTTGCCAAGGAAAAATCCCCCACGGTCGCCTCATCTATAACGACGACATCCTAGAGATTCCCCATTGGCAAGTCGATCGCCCCTTCAAACAACATCTCCGAGAAGCGATCGCCACCTTATGCGACCCCAACCCGGTTCAACCAAAACCCAGTCAGTGGGAATGTCGCTATTGCAAGCTGTCCTCCGAACATTGTTCGGCAAAAGTTCTGCCCCAAACATCCGCCGCCGGTTAGGGGAAACGGGAAATGAGGGCAAACAGAACGGACATCAAAATTTATGCTTTTTCCAAATATTCAACGCCCGTTCTGTTTGCCCCTACATTCTTATTTAACTCTGCGTTTTGGCGATCGCTCTTCATCCTTGAAACAAACTAGAATCAACCTTAAAAAAATCCCCCAAGACTTCAGCTAGTTCGTTGTTAACCTCAACCTCACCATTAACCAACTCAAAAGCAACATCCTCCGAACCAACAACCTCCACCAAATCTCTTGGTTCTACCTCCTGCTGTTCCATTAAAAATAGTAACATTGAATGAGGAGTCGATGCGGAACCAGGACGATAAAAATCTTCCTCGAATTTCTCAATTAAAACAATTAATAACTCATAAAGAGCATCCTCTTCTGGAGTGCGGTTTTGAACGTGCATCAACTCCTCCACAACTGCCAGGGCTCGTTCGTTTTCCTCCTCTGTTTTAAAGCGAACAGACATAAATCAATAGTTTCGGCAAGATATTTAGGTTATTCTAATCAAACTCTACCACTCAAAGCATTTGTAGGTTGGGTGGAACGAGGGTGGAACCCAACAAAATCGTTGGTTGTCGCTACGATCTGTTCTAGGGTTGGCGAGGTATTCGATCGCTCCCGCCCATCTTGCCGGTCGCTGGATGAGGAATTTAGAAAAGCGACCTCACCCACCAAAAAAGCTATCTGTTTTCAAACTGAAGAACGCCCAAATTTTCTGATGAAACCCTGGTAGTCAGTTGCAGAATCTCAACTCCCACGACTTTACCGTCGCTGTTAAAATCCAAGATTACTCCAGGTTCTACTTCTTCGGACTCGATAATCGGAGATTCATCAAGACGAAAGTACAAAGCGTCGCTTTCCTTATCTATTTTTAGTTTCATAATTACCTCCTAATCCTGCGGTAAAAAAAAACAGTAACAACACGGTTTGGTTCCACCGATACATTCATCACCACCCGTAAAAAACGGCCCCCAAATTCGGGAATCGCTTTAATGTAGTGGGTTGTCTTATCAGCTTTCACCTCATTAAGCTGTCAGACATCTAGATTTTAAAAGTTCTTTTGTGAAATCCTTGCAGTGCGAACGCGCCCCGCGTGCCGGATCGCGAGTGCATCCTGCTCGCTGCCCTATAAAAATTAAATGCAAAGGCAGCTTATAATCTGGTTCGCTGACAGTTCTATTTACCCATTCTTCAGGTATCTCTCGCTCCTCCATGACATTTCGGGCATGAAGAGAATACTCGATATTTGACACAAAATTTTACCTCCAGTTTCGTTTTTTTAGAAAATCCCCCCCCTGTAAGCCTTTGAAAGGGGGGGGCTGATTGTTGGGTTTCGCTGTCGCGGAGCCCGACCTACAAATGCTAATTCGATCGCCAGAAACCGGGTTTTTCGCAAAAACCCGGTTTCTTAAATCTCCTGTCGCCAACCAACCCCAAAAATTAAGGAGTCCGCCAAATACGCTGGTGGTACGCCTCCGGATCCGCATAAGGATCCGCCGCTGCATGAGAATGGTCGTGACCGTGACCGTGACCGTGACCGTGACCGTGACCGTGACCGTGGTGGTGATGACCGTTAGAACCTTCCGAAGCAACTAAACGAAACTTACAGGTTTCGCAATTCATCTTTACTTCCCCTAACTGAGTTTCAATTTCCCGTTCCCGCATCAATTCCAACAACTTCCCATCCACTCCCATCTCTGGCAGACAACTCATGGAAATATCGGGATGCATTTCCTGTTGCCCTGCGGTGACGTCGAAGATTTTCTTAACCAAAACTCCGGTAAACAAGAAGTAAGGCAAAACAATAATTCGTTTCGGTCGATAAAGCATCGCCCGGCGGAAACCTTCCTCCAGACGGGGATGAGTAATGCCGATAAAACAAGTTTCCACCGTGTGATAACCGCTACCCTCCCACACCATTCGGGCCAGTTTATAAACATCGCCGTTGGCATCCGGGTCGCTGGAACCTCGCCCCACGAACAACAACACCGTTTCCGATCGCTTAAACTCATCCCTATCTAACCCCGCCAGGCGCGATCGCCACAAATCTAAAATCCCCGGCGCGATGCCAAAATGCCGTCCGTAATGAAACTTTACCCCCGGATGCCGTTCTTTTGCCCGGTCTAATTCGTTAGTAATATCAAACTTATTGTGTCGCGCTGCGAATAACAAAAGCGGCACCGCCGACAATTCCGTATAGCCTTTTTCCACGCATTTATCAACAGCCTCCAGAATTGTCGGACCGGTTAATTCCAGAAAACCCGCTTCTACCGGTCGAGATTTATCTAATGCTTGATAGGCATCAACAAAGTCTAAAAAAGTTTGCCGCCCGCCAGCATCTCTGGTTCCGTGACCGATAATTAATAAAGGTCGTTTTAAAGGCAGAGGCGACAAATTTTCGCCATTAATTGATTCGTTTTTTTTTGTTTCTAATTTCATTTAAGTTCCTTTCCCGTGCTAGGCAGGAAATAGAGGTTTACAAATAACAGGCAGGCGTTCTGGCTCATCGATTTTAGCAGAAGTTTTTCTTCGATTTACAGCTGCCGCACAGCCCCGGACTCTCACCGACGTTTCCCTACACTGTCATTTTTAGGCATTTTGCCTCTGGCTATCTTAGCAGATTTCATCTCTTATCTTTTATTTAAGGCTTTAGTTCAATCAGAAAAAATTCCATGGCCGAACAATTCTTAAATTTTCCTTTTTAATTTAATCTTTGCTATTAATTTGTAGTATTTAGAGACGCTATAGCAATTCTCTCCTCCATAAGGCACAGCAATTCGATCCCCCCCCGCCCCCCTTTTTAAGGGGGGAGCCGGAAAAGACTCAAAGTCCCCCGGACATTAAAAACTTCTTCCTCTGGCCTCCCCCTTCTTAAGGGGGACGGGAGGGGGATCGCAAGGGGGACCAACGGGGGATCGAATATTTGTGCCTAGCTCATAACACAGAAAAACGCTATAAGCAAAATTTAACATTGACAATTATCATAAAATATGATAAAAGATTAAGGATTGACTGGTTTTAAAAACCTGGCCAATGTCCCGGTTTAGGTATGGTAAGCTGTACCAACAACTACTATGCCTGCCAAAGAGACACCAGGCCTAACTTTGTCTGTCAAAGAGATGTCCCAGGACCCGCAAAAGGACCGCCGGACTCAGGGTTAGTGCCAGAATGTTCAAATAAACCACCAAGATCGCGAACAAAACGATACAATCCAAATTCATAGCAGTTGACAATCCCATATCTGATTCTAAGATGAACGACATTACTAACGATTCCACGGAGAATTTGCCCCGAGAAGTTCGGGTAAATCAACTCCGATCTCTGATCGAAACCTTGCATATCGCTGATGAAGTGGCCACTAAAGGCTATCTCATCGCTAGTTCGGAACTAGCCGACCTGATGGACATCAATGCCAGTGCCGTTACCAGCAGGGGGGACAACTGGGTTTGGCGCAATTGGGTAGTCTCCAGAGTCCGTCGCGAAGGCAACCAAATTCTCTGGCAGTTGGAACGGGTGGACTAACTCAGAGGAAGAGTTTCCAAAAGCTTATGGGATTTGAAGCGAGGCGATCGCCCTTTTGTGATTTTTCCCTAACAAGGGGCGATCGCCTCTCATTTCCCATCATTAACAATTAATAATTAATAATTAACAATTAATAATTAGTTATCGCTGCTCAATTAAATTGTAATTATTAAATAATAAGTAATTATGAAAGTTAGCGCATTAAAAAAAATCATGTTATTTATCCCCGCCCTCCTGTTGTGGGGAAGCGCGATCGAAATTTCAAATTCTTCTACTAGCGCCCGGGCAGCTACAACTACGCACGCTTCAAACATTGCCCAAAATATCGCCCCTTTTAACTACGACAAATATGCCATTGTTTTAAGCCAATATGTTAACGACAGGGGATTAGTTAATTACGAAGAATTAAAGCAAAAACGACAGATTCTCGATGACTTTAACGCAGCTATTGGAGCGGTTTCTCCCGCAGCTTATCAATCTTGGACGGATAACGCCAAAATAGCATTTTTAATAAACGCCTACAATTCTTTAACTCTCCAATCGATAATCGATAATTACCCGACAAAAAGTATTAGAAATATTCCCGGAGTTTGGAAAATTCGCAAGTTTAATGTCGCCGGACAACAAATGACATTAGACCAGATCGAACATCAAATACTGCGTAAAGAATTTAATCAGCCTAAAATTCATGTAGCATTAGTTTGTGCGGCAAATAGTTGTCCTTTCCTCAGAAGAGAACCTTTTACAGCAGAAAAACTCGACGCGCAATTAGACGACCAAAGTCAAACTTTTTTAGCTCAAACTAACAACTTCCGAATAGATCGCCCTAATAACAGGGTTTATTTATCTTCTATTTTTAAATGGTTTGGCGAAGATTTTGAACCTACTTACGGTCAATCTGAGAATATTCAAGGGTTAAATAACAAAGAAACGGCGGTAATTAATTACGTCAGTCAATATCTAAGTGCTGAAGACCGACAATATTTAATGCAAGGCGGTTACGATGTTAAATACTCCAATTACGATTGGTCTCTTAACGAAATGTAGGATATTAATAATTAATTATTAATATCCATCGCCCAGAAACCAGCTTTTTGAGAAAAACCTGGTTTCTTAATTTGGTAGTCGCAATAAGCTCGTTCGTAGTAATCGCAAAGCGCGATTTAGAGCGAGCTTTTTTGAAATCGCTTTAGCGATTACTACGATCTCAATTGTTAATCGAGCTTTTTTGAAATCGCTTTAGCGATTACTACGATCTCAATTGTTAATCGATCTTAGCTATCGGCAACTTCACTTTCTGGGTTAGCGAATTTGCCGATTAAACCGGAAACGAAAGAAAGCACGATCGCCCCAATAACTGCCGGCCAAAAACCTTGTACCGTTACCCCAGGAGTGAAAAATCCCACCAGAGAGAGGGAGATGCCATTAACTACTAACAAAAACAGTCCTAAAGTTAGGATTGTCAGAGGTAAGGTGAGAAGAGTAATAATTGGTCGCACGAAAGCATTTATCAATCCCATCACCATCGCTGCCACGGCCGCCGCCGGTATGCTTGAGATTATCACCCCCGGCACTAAAAAAGCAGTAATCAACAGAGAGATAGTCGCCAACAACCAGGTCAATAAAAAACTTTGCATAATCGGTTTTTCAACCTCTCAATACTTCAATGTTATTTTACTGTTTGCGGGCCGGGGTTCCATTTAGATTTTAGATTTTGCAGACTATAGGCCATTAAATCGCCAATCTTTTCCATAAAAAAATTAAATTAACCCTTTTAGCTCCAAGGTTAAGATTTATGACATTTATTAAAATAAGATGAAATAGTCAATTTAATTTTTGACCTGGATTAACGGGAAACCACCCAGAGTCAAACAGTTGTTTTAACAAAAAACGGATAAATGCTGGCCAATTATTTCTTAGAAACAGCTTGGTTAATACCCTGCTATGCCCTAATCGGGGTTCTGTTTGCCATACCTTGGTCCCCAGGCATCATCAAGCGAACGGGTCCGAGGCCATCGGGTTACATTAACTTACTGATGACCTTGGTAGCTTTTTTGCACGGTTTGATGGCCTTGCCTGCAAGCTGGAACCAACCGCCGACAGAGTTATTTATTCCCTGGTTGCAGGTAGCGGGCTTAGACCTTACCCTTTCGATAAACCTCTCTAGCACGACCGTCGGGGCGACGATGCTGATATCGGGTCTGAACCTGTTAGCGCAAATATACGCGATCGCCTACATGGAAATGGACTGGGGATGGGCCAGGTTCTACTCCCTGCTAGCACTATTTGAAGCGGGAATGTGCGCGCTGGTTCTCTGCGACTCTCTCTTCTTCAGTTACATCGTTCTAGAGATCCTCACTTTGGGAACCTATTTATTAGTAGGAACCTGGTTCAGTCAGCCCTTGGTAGTCAGCGGGGCGAGAGACGCATTCCTTACCAAACGGGTAGGAGACCTCTTCTTATTAATGGGAGTAGTTGCGCTGTTGCCTCTGGCGGGGACTTGGAACTATTCGGAATTAGCGACCTGGGCGGAAACTGCAACTATAGAACCTTGGGTTGCCACCCTCTTAAGCTTGGCCCTCATCGCCGGTCCCTTGGGTAAATGCGCTCAATTTCCCCTCCATTTATGGTTGGACGAAGCCATGGAAGGACCGTTACCCAGTACCATTTTGCGGAACTCGGTGGTGGTAGCGACTGGGGCGTGGGTTTTGATTAAATTGCGACCGGTCTTAGCGCTGTCCCCCGTGGCCTCGACGGTAACGATCGCTATCGGTGCCGCCACTGCGGTTGGGGCATCTTTAATCGCGATCGCTCAAATTGACATCAAGCGATCGCTTTCCTACTCGGTCAGTACCTACATGGGTTTAGTCTTCATCGCTGTAGGCACGAACCAAGAACAAACGGCGCTGATCTTACTCCTGACCTACGCCTGCGCCATGGCACTATTAGTAATGAGTACCGGCGGCGTCGTCTTAAACAGCATCACCCAAGACCTCAGCCAATACGGCGGTTTGTGGTCTCGCCGGCCCATATCCGGCATTGCCTTTCTCGTCGGGGCCGCCGGGTTGGTAGCATTTCCGCCCCTGGGAGGTTTTTGGGCCCTGTTGCAATTGAGCGATAATCTCTGGGGGACTCGACCTTTGTTGGTAGTAGTGTTGTTGCTTGTTAATGCCTTTACTGCCTTTGGCATTATCCGCGAGTTTGGTCTGATATTCTGCGGCAAACCTACCCAGATGACAGAGCGATCGCCGGAAGGTTTGTGGCCGTTAATTTTGCCGATGACGCTCTTAAC
>CALKCV010000370.1 GCA_938083405.1 uncultured Microcoleaceae cyanobacterium
TTATCAGGATTTTATTTACTTTATTGACAATAATCTTTATTTTTTCGGGCTTAATTTATCAAGTAGAACATGGCATAAATTCTGAATTTTTCCGCACTTTTTTAGATGCAGTTTATTTTTCAGTAGTGACGATGACTACAGTAGGATTTGGAGATATCGTGCCGGCTTCTCAAATGGGCCGCTTGTTAACTTTGCTAATGATTTTAACCGGAATAGCCCTGATTCCTTGGCAAGTTGGAGATTTAATACAGCACTTAATTAAAACTGCTAATAAAAATGAAAAAGTTTGTTCTGGATGCGGTTGTTTGTACCACGACCGCGATGCTAAATTTTGCAAAATATGCGGTACCCAATTAGAAGTCGATTAAGCAATTAACGATCGCTTAATCGCTTAATTGTTTAACCCCGGCGCGATCGCCAACACTTCTTGTTTTAATTTAAGTTAAATTGTATCTTTGATTACAGCTTTTTTAGCGCTCTTCTAATAAAGGCGAATGCTTTGGTGCGTTCGCGCCCCGCATTGCGGATGCAACGGAGCTCTTTTTCCCATGGCAATCTCTGTAGCGGTGAAAATGCCAGTTTTCCCAGATTATTGAAAAAACAAAAGTATTGACAAACTAGCGATGGTATGATAGAGGGTGGAAATAAGAATAGCGATCGCTCCTATTCCATATGCAACCAATTTTCTAAAATTAAATCGGAAACTCTCAACATATCGGAATCGTTAGAAACCAGAATTAAACCTCGAACGATCGCTGTTGCTGCTATTAATATATCCGCATCCTGTATCGGTCGTCCGCGTCGTTTTAAATCTGCATGAATTTCCGAAGCTTTCTCTATAATTTCTATTTCGTCTAAGAAGACAACTTTAACCTCCTGACAAAAAGCATTAAAAAGAGAAAGTTTACGAGTAGCATTGACATACAATAGCCCTCTTTTTATTTCATAATAGGTAATGCAACTAATAAATAACTCTTGTTGGCGCACTCGAACTAAACGTAATTGCTTCGCTACTTTTCGGTCTCGCTTCAAAATAGCTGTAACTATGTTTGTGTCTAAAATGTAACTCATGCTTCCTATCTTCCTTCTACTGCTGCAAAAAACATTTCTTTTTCTTTGGAAGTTAGATCGTCTAATAAATGAGACATAGCCTCAATTATCATAATCCCGTCCGCAATTTGTATTAGTTGCTCCTCATCCATAGCTCTGAAATCTTTAGCAGGAACTTCATCTAGCAATTCAGAGAAAATCTCCAGCATTTCTTGTTTATCTAAATCTTCGTAAACCTCCTTGCTTTGGAGCAAGCGATCGACGATCGCCGAAATGCGCGATAGTGCCGTATCTTTTTCTACAGAAATTTGAGTCATGGATAATCCTCCCTTTTGTTCGACATTCCCATTTTAGCACGCCAACGAAAAAAGGCCCCCTCAAAAGAGAGAGCCCCATAAATTAAAACGTACTAAAAAAAGCAATTTACTAGCCTAACAATGCCTTAGCCTTAGCCACGACGTTATCAACAGTAAAACCAAACTTCTCCAAAGCTAAAGTACCGGGCGCGGAAGCACCAAAGCGATCGATAGTAATAGTATCTCCCTCGGAGCCAACGTAACGCATCCAACCGAAACTGGAGGCAGCTTCCACAGCCAAGCGCTTAGTTACAGATGCCGGGAAAACAGACTCCTTATAAGCTGCATCCTGTTCGTCAAAAAGTTTCCAGCAAGGCATAGAAACAACCCGTACCTTCTTGCCCTCGCCGGTCAACTGTTCCCCTGCCTTAATACAAAGTCCTACTTCGCCACCAGTACCGATCAAGATAATATCGGGAGTACCGTCGCAGTCAGACGCAACATAAGCGCCCTTAGCCACCGCTTCAATAGAACTACCTGCCAAATTAGGCAAACCTTGACGAGACATAGCCATTAAAGTCGGGCGCTTGGTGTTTTCGATAGCAACCTTATAAGCACCAGAAGTTTCGTTACCATCCGCAGGACGCATCACCAACAGATCCGGAATTACTCGCAAAGAAGCAAGATGTTCTACTGGTTGGTGAGTGGGACCGTCTTCTCCCAAACCGATGGAGTCGTGAGTCATCACCCAGATAACTCGCGCTTGGGAAAGAGCCGACAGACGAATAGAAGCCCGCATATAATCGGCAAACACCAGGAAGGTTGCACCGTAAGGAATCAAACCAGAATCGTGCAGGGCAATACCGTTACAAATTGCGCCCATACCGTGTTCCCGCACGCCAAAGCGGAGGTTGCGATTTTCGTATTGTCCCTTGAGGAAACTGCCCGAACACTCTAAGAAGGTGTAGTTAGAGTGAGTCAAGTCGGCAGAACCGCCGACGAGTTCTGGTATAACTTCTGCTAGAGCGTTGAGAACGATTTCAGAATGCTTGCGAGTCGCCAGTGCTTTGTCTTCTGGAGTATAGGTAGGTAGAGCTTTTTCCCAGCCTTCGGGCAGTTTGCCGCTTATGAGGCGCTCTAACTCGGCTGCATCCTCTGCATATTTGGTTTTGTACTCGGCAAAGGTCTGATTCCATTCGGCTTCGGCGCTTTGACCGCGATCGACTGCTTTGCGGAAGTGGCTTAGAGCGTCTTCTGGTACGACGAAGGGCTCGTATTCCCAGCCGAGGTTTTTCCGGGTGGCTTCCACTTCGCTTTCCCCAAGGGCTGCACCGTGGACTCCGGAAGTATCGCCTTTGTTGGGAGAGCCGTAGCCAATGATGGTTGTGACTTTGATTAAACTGGGTTTGTCGGTTACTTCTTTGGCTTTTTGAATAGCATCTTCGATCGCCTGCAAGTCGGTGTTGCCATCTTCAACGTGCTGAACGTGCCAGCCGTAGGCTTCAAAGCGCTTGCCCACATCTTCGGTGAAGGAGATATCGGTGCGACCGTCGATGGAGATGTGGTTGTCGTCGTAGAGGGCGATTAGTTTGCCGAGGCCTAAGTGTCCCGCTAAGGAGCAAGCTTCCCCGGAGACTCCTTCCATGTTGCAACCGTCGCCGAGGATGACGTAGGTATAATGATCTACTACTTTGCTGTCGGGCTTGTTGAATTTGGCTGCCAGGTGAGCTTCTGCCATTGCCAGTCCGACACCGTTAGCTATTCCTTGTCCCAGGGGTCCGGTGGTGACCTCTACTCCTTCGGTCTCGAAGTTTTCTGGATGTCCTGGAGTTTTCGAGCCCCACTGACGGAATTGTTTGATGTCGTCTAGGCTTACGCCGTCGTAGCCTGTCAGATAGAGCATGGCGTATTGGAGCATGCAGCCGTGGCCTGCGGAGAGGACAAAGCGATCGCGGTTGAACCATTTAGGATTTTTGGGGTTAAACCGCATAAATTTGTCCCAAAGAACGAAGGCCATTGGGGCGGCTCCCATTGGTAAGCCTGGGTGGCCTGATTTGGCTTTTTCTACGGCGTCAATGGCTAAAAAGCGAATTGAGTTAATGCAAAGTTCCGTAAGGGATTGGGTGGCTACGGCCATAATTATCTTTTTCCTTATTTTTGTGTGAGTCTTAGAACGTTAAACCTTTTTGGCTTGGCTGTTCTAGTATTTTTTGTTTTCAATCAGCCTTAAGGCTGTTTCGATCTTCCCATCTTTAGGGCTCTACAGGCAAGAGGGATGTTGATTTTAGATGGACCTTTTTAAATTTTAGATCTTTTTGGCGGAGTTTAAGAATCTAATCAATGGGTCTTGGCCATATAAAATGGGAACCTTATGTTCCCATTTTTTGACTTATATTCTCTGCCAATTGGCAAAAAGGAGATCGGTTTGCCAAAAAAGGGGCGTGCTTGCCCCCTGTTAGCTGTTAAACTCGGCATCGATTTGCCCGATACCTGTTTCTTATTTGTATTTTTTAAAGGCCAAGGTTACGTTATGACCTCCAAAACCAAAAGAATTGGACAAGGCCACTTCTACTGTTAGATCGCGACTTTGGTTAGGCACATAGTCTAGGTCGCAAGCAGGATCGGGATTCTCTAAATTAATGGTTGGTGGGACTCGGTCGTTGGCGATCGCCATCACTGTCGCTACAGCCTCTATGCCTCCAGAACCTCCCAATAAATGGCCCGTCATCGACTTGGTAGAGCTTATGGCTGCTTTATAGGCGCTCTCCCCCAAAGCCGTTTTAATGGCTGCGGTCTCCGTGGAGTCGTTAGCGGGGGTGCTTGTGCCGTGGGCGTTGATGTAACTAATATCCGATGGATTCAAGCCCGCATCCTTCAGGGCCATCCTAATCGCCCTAGCTGCTCCTTCGCCTCCTGGTACTGGGGCGGTCATGTGATAGGCATCGCAGGTCATACCGTAGCCGACAATTTCTGCATAGATTCTCGCCCCTCGACTTTTGGCGTATTCTAGCTCTTCGAGAATGAGAATTCCCGAACCTTCTCCCATGACAAAGCCATCGCGATCGCGATCGAAAGGACGGGAGGCCTTTGTCGGCTCGTCGTTCCGAGTGGATAAGGCTTTAGCGGACGCAAACCCAGCAAATCCTAAAGGAGTAACTGCTGCTTCCGTACCGCCGCAGATGGCCCCTTGAGCGTATCCTCGTTGAATCAAACGAAAAGCATCTCCTACTGCATTCGATCCCGCCGCACAAGCAGTTACAGTACAAGTGTTCGGCCCCTTAGCTCCCGTGTGAATGGCCGTTAGTCCGGCTGCCATATTAGCGATCATCATTGGAATCATAAAAGGACTGCAGCGAGAGGGGCCCCGTGTCAAGTAAATTTCTTGCTGATCCTCTAACACTTTCAGGCCACCAATGCCGGTGCCAATAATGACCCCCACCTGTTCTGCGTTGAGGTCGTCGATGGTCAATTGGGCATCGGCGATGGCCTGTTTGCTTGCTGAAACTGCAAACTGAGCAAAACGGTCCATCCGCTTTGCTTCTTTGCGTTCCATATAATCCTGGGGATTAAACCCCTTAACTTCTCCTGCAAAGCGACAGCGATGCCGCGAAGCATCGAATAGAGTTATGGGGCCAATTCCATTTCGTCCGCTTAATAACCCTTCCCAGTATTCTTTGAGGGTATTACCAATCGGTGTTATCGCGCCGAGACCCGTTACCACAACGCGCTTAAGCTCAGAATTTGTCATTTTTTCCGTTTTAGATACTTAAACAGCCAGAACGCACCAACACTTCTTGTAGCTGGTAAGGTATTTACGCAGGTTCTTTCTTTTGTGTCTCGATGTATTCCACAGCGGCTTCGACTGTAGCAATCTTTTCGGCTGCCTCGTCTGGAATTTCGATCTCGAATTCTTCTTCTAAAGCCATTACCAGTTCCACTACGTCTAAAGAATCTGCTCCTAAATCGGTAGCAAAGTTAGCTTGTGGTGTGACTTCGTCTTCTTTTACTTCGAGTTGTTCTACAACTATTTTCTGGACTGTCTTAAAAGTTTCTTGGTTCATTTATTTTTTCCTCGTTGGATGCCGCGTTCTTTATCTTATCCGATAGGGGGAAAACTCGGGCGATCGCCAAAAACTGAAATTGAGAAGCAGTATCGTCGCCCATGGCAGGGACCAGGCAATTAGCCGTGCATCCGGCGATCTTTTACCCAACTCAAATAGGATTGAAATATAACTTCA
This sequence comes from uncultured Microcoleaceae cyanobacterium, assembly GCA_938083405.1. Taxonomy (GTDB): domain Bacteria; phylum Cyanobacteriota; class Cyanobacteriia; order Cyanobacteriales; family Microcoleaceae; genus CALKCV01. The sequence goes on from CALKCV010000370.1 coordinate 5,585, forward strand.
AAAATTCTAAGTTCATACTATGCCTTCCACTGCTCTAAAATACGCCTATTTCCCCGGATGCGTCGCCCAAGGCGCTTGCCGGGAACTATATCAGTCAACGGCGGCCTTAACGGGGGCCCTGGGAATCGAATTAATCGAACTAAAAAAAGCTTCCTGTTGCGGTTCTGGGACTTTTAAAGAAGATTCCCAACTCCTCGAAGATACTGTCAACGCCCGTAATATTGCTCTAGCTGAAGAACTGGGTCTCCCATTGCTAACTCATTGCAGCACTTGTCAGGGGGTCATGGGTCATGTGGACGAACGTTTAAAAGAGGCGAAAGAAAGCAATCCAACCTATCTCAACGAGGTTAATGGCTTCTTAAAAAAGGAAAGTTGTTCTCCTTATCAAGGAAGTACGGAGGTCAAACATCTCCTCTGGGCCTTAGTGGCAGATTACGGCCTCGAAGAAATTCAGAGTCGGGTTACTCGCAAACTTTCTGGTCTCAAGTGTGCGGCCTTTTATGGCTGCTATCTCTTAAGAGGTCAAGGCATTCTGCCCTACGACGACCCCTATCAACCAGAGTCTATGGAAAATGTCTTTCGGGCTCTTGGAGCAACTCCCGTTTATTATCGGGGCAGGACTCAATGTTGCGGTTGGCCTCTATCTAGCTATGCTACGAACCAATCTTTCCAAATGGCAGGAAATCATATTGCTGAAGCTATTGACAAAGGTGCTGATTGTCTGGTCACGCCTTGTCCTTTGTGTCATCTCAATTTGGACTCCCGCCAGCCGGAGGTAGAGAAGGTAGCGGGCCGCAAGTTGGGGTTGCCAGTTCTACACCTGCCGCAACTGGTGGCTTTGGCCTTGGGCATTTCTCCGAAAGATTTGGGATTAAGCCGTCATGTGGTCTCGACCAGTCCAGTATTGACAAAGTTAGGACTTTAAGCTATTCCGCCAAACCTCCCGGGTCTATCGATGGGTTTTGAAGCTTTCCTAAGAAACGCGCCCCGCGTTGCCAACCGTTGGTCGTGAGTAAGACTTGGTACGAAGCAATCTCGATTTTTGGAGCGTTTGTTCTTGGTGTTAGTTGGCCAAAAAAGTCTGCTTACAAATATGAGATGCAGCCAAACCTCGGGAGCAAATTATTAAGTTGTTTGAAGTTTTGCAACGCTCTTTCCAAGCGATCGCTGCCAGTACGGTAAACTGAGCAATAATCCTGATAATTCAACCTGAAAACTTGTCGTCCAATCTGCTCCCAAGGAGCGGATGCGGCAAAATTAGATCCTTCGGAGAACTTATTAAATGTCTCATGCAGTCAAAATCTACGATACCTGCATTGGTTGTACCCAGTGCGTCCGTGCTTGCCCGTTAGATGTTCTGGAGATGGTGCCCTGGGACGGCTGTAAAGCTGGCCAGATCGCTTCTTCTCCCCGTACCGAAGATTGTATCGGTTGCAAGCGTTGCGAAACCGCCTGCCCTACTGACTTTTTGAGCGTCCGCGTTTATCTTGGCGCTGAGACTACTCGCAGTATGGGTCTAGCATATTAAAAAAGGCCACTAACCTGCATCTGTCCTGGTGTTTTGGATTTTAGATTTTCAATGGAGGATGCTAAGTGGACCGGTCAAACAATCCCCATTTGGGGGAATAGTAGGCCAGCTCGAACATCTTTAATTAAAAATCTAAAATCCAAATTTACCAATAGGGACATCGCTCCCTATTTTTTTTTGACTTGCTTGTTGGCCTGTTAAATTTAAAACGCTTCTGTTAGGCTCCGAAATTTGTGACTATATTTGAAAAAGAGGAAGAGGGGGGCGCGATCGACGAACTCTTCTAACTACCAAAGAGTCATTTAATTAGGAGTAAAAAAATAAATGTGCGGCATAGTTGGCTACATCGGCACTAAAACAGCAACTGACGTTTTAATCTCAGGACTGGAAAAACTCGAATATCGCGGCTACGACTCCGCTGGTTTAGCCACTATTTGGGAAGATAAAATCCATTGCATTCGCGCTAAAGGCAAACTCTATAACCTCAAAGAAAAACTAACAGGTCAAGAAACTCCCGCCCCAATAGGTATCGGCCACACCCGCTGGGCGACTCACGGCAAACCAGAAGAATATAACGCTCATCCCCATCTGGATGCTGCCGGACGAGTGGCAGTAGTTCAAAACGGCATTATTGAAAATTACCGCGAACTTCGAGAGGAATTAAAAACTAAAGGATATGAATTTGTATCGGATACGGATACGGAGGTCATCCCCCATTTAATAGCAGACCTATTATCTTCTGGGGAGCCGAAAAAATCTTCGTCTGGTTCGCCATTTTTAGAGGCAGTCCGACAAGCGGTAAATAAATTACAAGGAGCCTTTGCGATCGCTGTTATTTGCGCGGACCATCCCAATGAATTAATCGTCGCCAGACAGCAAGCGCCAATTTCTATTGGTTTGGGGCAAGGAGAATTTTTATGCGCCTCCGATACTCCCGCTTTAATCTCCCATACTCAAGCAGTTGTTACCTTGGAAAACGGGGAAATGGCAAGGTTAACTCATTTGGGAGTAGAAGTTTATGACTTCGCGGGCGATCGCCTCAATAAAGTTCCCCGCATTCTCAACTGGAGCCCCGCCCTAGTTGAGAAACAAGTTTTTAAACATTTCATGCTCAAAGAAATTCACGAGCAACCGAGCGTAATTCGCTCCTGTTTGGAAACTTATCTCAACCCAGAATGGGACGAGAAAAATTTGAGCTTAATATCTCCGATTAAGCTCAAATTATCGGAGTCATTTTGGGAAAATATAGAGCAAGTTTCTATCCTTGCCTGCGGCACCAGTTGGCACGCTGGTTTAATCGGCAAATACCTTTTAGAACAGCTAGCAGATCTTCCGACTAACGTACAATATGCCTCGGAAACTCGCTACGCACCATCTCCTTTAAGACCTAATACTTTAATTATTGGCGTTACTCAATCTGGAGAAACTGCGGATACTTTAGCGGCATTAGCTATGGAACAACAACGGCGGGCGGGAAAGCCGAAAAATTATGCTGCTAAATTATTAGGAATTACTAATCGAACGGAAAGTTCGATCGCCAATGTCGTGCATCAAGTTATTGACATTCGCGCGGGGATAGAAATAGGGGTTGCGGCGACTAAAACTTTTGTTTCTCAGGTAATGGCGTTTTATTTTTTAGCTTTAGATGTGGCTTGGCGACGTAAAACTTTACCGTTGGAAAGAATCGAGAACATTATTAACGGTTTGCGGCAGCTTCCCGCGCAAATAGAATTAATTTTGGCAACTCAGGACGAATATATTGAAGAGTTAGCTCGCGAGTTTAACGACACTCAAGATTTTATTTTTCTGGGGCGAGGAATTAATTTTCCAATTGCTTTAGAAGGGGCTTTGAAACTGAAGGAAATTAGTTATATTCATGCGGAGGGATATCCCGCAGGAGAGATGAAACACGGACCGATCGCTTTGTTAGATGATAAGGTGCCGGTGGTAGCGATCGCTATGCCGGGCAGCGTTTATGAAAAGGTTCTATCAAACGCGCAGGAGGCTAAAGCTAGGGATGCCCGTTTGATAGGAGTAATGCCTTCATCGGAGGCGGCTTTAGAGATTTTTGATGACTTTTTGGCGGTGCCGGAAGTGGATGAATTGTTATCGCCAATTGTGACGGTTATTCCTTTACAATTATTGGCTTACCACATCGCAGCCCATCGCGGTTTGGATGTGGATCAACCGAGGAATTTGGCTAAGTCGGTTACGGTGGAATAATTAATAATTAATAATTAATAATTATTAATTAATAATTGGCAGAAAAAAAAAGCTCGTTGGCAACGGATTTTGCAGAGGATTTAACGGATGGTTTTTCTCAATTAACAATTAATAATTAACATTTTCCCAATTGGGTTGGTGCGGGGCGATTAAAATTGTGCTTTTCAACTTGTATCTACGCTAA
>CALKCV010000371.1 GCA_938083405.1 uncultured Microcoleaceae cyanobacterium
CTTTGCAAGAAGCTTTCCCCTGTGGGCTTGAAACAGGGGAATTAATCTATTCCGGTTATGCAATTCTGGCTTATTGCAGCCACCTGTTTTCCGTAGGCGAACACCTCGAAACGGTGGAGAAAAAACAACGGGAATATCTCGACCAACTGCAAAAACTCAAACTAGAATATCACGTCGGCTACGGTGTCATCGGCAGGCAATTAAGCCTCAACCTGCTAAACTGCGCCCCAGATAAATTAAAACTAATCGGCACAGCCTTCAACGAAGAAGAAACTCTGCCGATTTTAATCCAATACAATATCGGCACGGCCCTAGTTTACGCCTATCTAGCCAAGGCCATGCTGGCTTACCTTTTTAAACAACCCTCACAGGCAGTGGCCAGCGCCAAAGAAGGAGTAAAATACGAACAAGCCGCCGCCGGCTTGCTCACCGTAGCCGAAACCTATTTCTACTATTCTCTAGCCCTGTTAGCCGACTATGCCAATGTCACGGAATCAGAACAACAAGAATACTTAACCCAACTGGCAGCCAATCAAGCAAAAATGAAACATTGGGCCGAACACGCCCCGATGAATTTTCAACACAAGTACGAGCTAGTAGAGGCAGAAAAAGCGCGAGTATTGGGAGAGCGTTTGGAGGCGATAAACTACTACGAATCAGCCATCGATGGAGCGCGCGAACAAGGGTTTACCCAGGAAGAAGCCCTAGCTAACGAACTGGCAGGAGAGTTTCATTTACAGCACGCCCAAAAGCATATCGGTCGCTTCTATATCATCGAAGCTTATTACTGCTATATCCGCTGGGGTGCCGTTGCGAAAGTTAAAGATTTAGAGGCGCGATACCCGGTATTTCTGGCTAAAATTAATTTGCCCCAGATGCAAGCCGGGGTAGATGTAACCATGACTAGCAACAAGACCAGCACTACTAGCGTGAGTTCTCAAGTTTTTGATTTGCCGGCAATTATGAAAGCTTCTCAAGTCATATCCGGGGAGTTAGAGTTGGAGAAATTGCAGGAGAAGTTGATTAAAATAGTAGTAGAAAATGCCGGGGCAACTTCGGGTATTTTGATGCTCCAGCAGGAAGGGAAGTTGTTTGTAGAAGCTGTGGCTAAAGTTGAAAAAAATGAGGAGAATAAGAGCGAAGAAAAGACTCAGTACGCAGCGTGGGCGATGAATTCAACTCCAGTAGAAGAGAGCGAAGCTGTATCTCTGGCGGCTCTAAATTATGTGCTTCGGACTCAGAAAAGTTTGGTAGTAACCGATGCGACTAGCGATGTGAAATTTGCTAGCGAACCTTACATCTTAGAGCATCAAATTAAGTCTATTTTGTGCGCGCCAATTCTCAATCACGGGGCGTTTTTGGGGGTAATTTATCTGGAAAATAATTTGGCAAAAGGGGCTTTTACTAAAGAGCGAGTGCAAATGTTAAGGCTTTTGTGTTCTCAGGCGGCTGTTTCTCTGGAAAATGCTCGTTTGTATCGGGTTTCTCAGGATTTGTATCAGAAGGCCAGGGATTATTCGGGGCAATTGGAACGTTCTATGTTGGAGTTAAAGCAAGCTCAGTTGCAGTTGGTTCAGAGCGAGAAAATGTCGGCAATCGGTCAGTTGATGGCCGGTATCGCTCACGAAATTAATAACCCCGTTGGTTTTATTGCGGGTAATATCGATTACGCCCGTTCTTACGCAGGGGATTTAATTGAGTTGGTGGAGCTTTATCAGCAAAATTATCCCGACCCCAGCCCGGATATTTCCGAGAAAATAGAGGAGGTGGAGTTGGATTATTTGGTGGAGGATTTCCCGGAGATCATCTCTTCGATGAAGACGGGAACCGATCGCATTCGCGAGATTAGTACCTCGTTGCGGACTTTTTCTCGTTCGGATGCGGTGAAAAAGAGCGAGTTTAATCTCCACGAGGGCATCGACAGCACTTTGTTGATTTTGAAACATCGCCTCAAGGATACGGAAACTCGCCCCGCTATTGAGGTGGTTAAGGAATATGGCCACTTGCCCAAGGTTTGGTGCTATCCGGGCCAGTTGAGTCAGGTGTTTATGAATTTGATGGCCAATGCCATAGATGCTTTTGATGAGTTTAACGAAGGGCGCTCTTACCAGGAGATTAAGGCCGACCCCAATCGGATTACGGTTGTTACTGAAACAGGGGAGAATTCGGTAATAGTAAGGATTAAGGATAACGGCATGGGCATGAGCGAGGAGGTCCAACAGAAGTTGTTTGATTATTTGTTTACTACTAAACCGGCAGGTAAGGGTACTGGTTTGGGTTTGTCCATTTCCCACCAGATTGTGCAGGAGAAGCACGGGGGGACATTGAGCGTTGTTTCTGCCCCTGGTGAGGGGGCCGAGTTTGTTATTGAGATTCCTATTGCGCAATAAGCAATTATACTCCCCCACAAATTAAGAAACCCGGTTTCTGGTTAGCTGAATATCCCCGCCGCTGGTACTAGCGCATAAGGACTAAAAGTGTGGGTAATTTTCGTTGGCTTGCTTGTAGTAACGGACTAGCAAGAAAATAAAGTACCAGTCTTGTAGGTTGGGTGGAGTGAAACGCAACCCAACAGCCGGTATCTTATTAAATTGCAACTCCCTAATCGCTCTTCGCGATTTAGATGGACTTGTTTAGAATCGAAGAGAGCTTGCTTGTAGTAATGGCTCTTCGCGATTTAGATGGACTTGTTTAGAATCGAAGAGAGCGATTAGGGACTAGCAAGAAAATAAAGTACCAGTCTTGTAGGTTGGGTGGAGTGAAACGCAACCCAACAGCCGGTAGATTATTAAATTGCAAGTCCCTTACTACGAACAGGGCCTAAAATCCTTCTTTATGGGAGAGCAAACGCTGTCCCTCCCTGCGGACTGACTTACGTTACGAGTGCGTAAAGTCCTATTAGGGTTGCTATAGCGTTAGCTAAAGCACCCTTGAAGCCCCACGTCATAATCTGCGATTTGGCGTGGGATGAATCGACGGTAAATCAATGGGATTCGATGTCCCATTGATTTACAAATTTTATGTTATAATCACCCAGAGCTGGTCAGGAGCTTCTGACCGCCAGTGATGAACCAACAAAAATTTAATAAGATATAAGGTTGTTGTCCCAAATCCTGGCTAGCCGTGGGAAAGCGTAAAATCTTATTGCGGCACTGGGTGAGTAGTTTTTTGTCGAGCGCAAGCGAGCAAATAGCTCGACGCAAAAAGGGCGGCGGGGCATCCCGTCCTTAAAGCACGCGCAAGTCCCATGCAATGGCAGGACTGTGAAGCGAGAAGCCGCGCGCGAACCTTAAGGTTGGCGTGGGAGTATGTCACTAAGCTCATCAAAAGCAATCCAAAGAACGGGTCAAATTTTCAAAGTAAGCGATCGAAAAAAAAAGATGGCGATCGTTATCTTTTTGCCAAAACTTGGGTATTATAATAAAACAATCAAAAGGAGTAGAAGCCCGAAGCGATCGCTTTGGGGCAGAAATAAAATTTCTGTTGATTTGATTTGCATATTTTGCTCCTAATTGGTTTTGGAAAAATACAAATTAGCAACGGGAAGATGGCAATCCTCTCGTTGCTTTTTTTATGGCGCTTTTTTTATGGCGCTTTTTTTATGGCGCTTTTTTTATGGCGCTTTTTTTATGGCGCTTTTTTTATGGCGCTTTTTTTATGGCG